>JAEWNX010000292.1 GCA_023461135.1 Pseudomonadota bacterium | reverse complement strand
CCGGCAAGTCGCTGCGCCGGATTGCGCTCGATGAAATCGACCGCGTCGATTGGGGCCAGCACCGCATCGGCGACGAACGCGACAAGAACCGCATGAAGGGCATGATCGAGGATCGGCCCGATTGGTTGATTTCGCGTCAGCGCAATTGGGGCGTGCCGCTGGCGATCTTCGTGTCGAAGAAAGACGGCTCGATTCTGAAGGACAACGAAGTCGATGCGCGCATCGTGAGCGCGATGCGCGGAGGCGGCGCCGATGTGTGGTGGGCGACGCCGGCGCACGAATTCCTCGGCGCCAAGTACAAGGCCGAGGATTACGAGAAGGTCGAGGACATTTTGGATGTCTGGTTCGATTCAGGCTCGACGCACGCCTTCGTGCTGGGCGAGCGCGAGGCGCCGACGCGCGCTTCGTTCAAGGATCCGGTAAGCGTTCTGTACCTCGAAGGCTCGGACCAGCATCGGGGCTGGTTTCACTCTTCCCTCTTGGAAAGCTGCGCGACACGCGCGCGGGCGCCGTACGATGAGGTGATCACGTATGGCTTCACGGTCGCGGAAGACGGGCGGAAAATGTCGAAGTCGCTCGGCAACGGCGTCGAGCCCCAGGAGGTGGAGAAGCAATTCGGCATCGAGCCGTTCCGTTTGTTGATCGCGGCGGCGGATTATCGCGACGAGCTGCGGCTGGGTCCGACGATCCTGGCGCAGTCGACCGAGATGTACCGCAAGCTCCGCAACACGCTCCGGTATCTGCTCGGGGCGCTGAAGGATTTCGGCGACGACGAGCGCTTCGGTTTTGTCGGCTACGTTGCAGGGCAAACAGAAGCAAACGCCGTGCTGGCGGCCACAATGCGGCAGCAGGGCATTGCGTTCAAGAAAGACCCTAAAGCGGAATGGCCGCTGCTTGAGCGTTGGCTGTTGCATCGTCTCCACGAATTGGACGGTGTCGTGCGCCGCGCCTACGAGACCTACCAGTTCCGCGATGCCTTGTCGGCAATCGTGGAGTTCTGCAACGTCGATCTCTCGGCTTTCTATGTCGATGTGCGCAAAGATGCGCTCTATTGCGATGCGCCGTCGAGCTTGCGGCGGGGCGCGTGCCGCACCGCGCTGGACGAAACTTTCTCGCGGCTGACCGCATGGCTGGCGCCCATCATGCCGTTCACGATGGAAGAGGCGTGGCTGACGCGTTTTCCTGAAAGCGTGTCCGTGCACCTGCGCCAATTTCCGGAGACGCCCGCGAGCTGGGAGGACGATTTCGCGGGCGAGGAAATGGCGCGACTACGCGAAGCGCGCGCCGTGGTGACGGGCGCGCTGGAAGTGGCGCGGCGCGACAAACTGATCGGATCTGCGCTTGAGGCGAGCGCGCGGGTGTGGGTGAGCGACGACGGGTTGCGCGCGTCTCTGCAGACGGTGGACTTCGCGGAGCTGTGCATTACGAGCGGGATGGCGATCGAGGCGGGCGAAGGCCCGGCCGATGCGTTCCGTTTGCCGGAGACGCCCGGCGTTGCTGTTGTCGTGGAAAAGGCCGGCGGCGTGAAGTGCGCGCGGTCGTGGAAGTACTTCGACCCGGCGACGGCCGATCCGCGCTATCCTGACATCACCCCGCGCGACGCCGAAGCTGTCGCGGCGTGGGACGCGGCGCGCACGCGCTAGCGCACCACGTTGGCGAAGCAGGCGCCGGGACCGTTGAGGCCGTGCATCGCCAGGCAATAAGCGCGTTCGCCATTGTCGACCGAGACGGACAAGCATTGGCGCAACTGCAAGCGCTGCATGTGCATGCATTGCTGCGTGAGGGGCTCATCGAGGAGTTGGGAGACGCGGCGCCGTTCAGCGCGTTCGGCATCGGCGACGACGATGGCCGCGAGCGTCAGCATGTGATCGGTGACGGAGGCGTAGGCGCTGTGCTCGCGTCCGCCGCGGGCGCGCGCGGCGCGGCCGTTGCGGCCTGAGAGGGTGTCCCAGTACGTGGCGCTCCCGTATTCGGCGCTCGCCGACTGCACGTTGCCCGCGCCGCGGAGACGGTCGAGCATCTCGGCGGAGAGGCGTGTTTCGCCGCCGAGGTCAGCGTTGGCCGCAACGGAACTGGGCCGCATGCCGGCGGCGGAGCGCGCGTAGCGGTCGTAGCGTGCGCCGGCCATTTCGAGGCGCGCGTTGTCGGCGCTGGCGGCGCTGAGGATGAGCTGGACGGCGGGCGCGCCACTCTGCTGGCGTGCGTAGGTGAGGTCGTCGCGCAGCGCCCGCAGCAGGGGCGCGCGGCCGTCCCGAACGCGGTCTTCGATGGCGGCGGCGAAACGAGTCGATTGTGCGGCGGTGAGTGCGCCGTAGGCGATCCAGCCGCGCGCCACGCGGTCGGAGTTGTGACGCGACAGGCGCGCGAGCGCAGCATCCACCGTGCGACCGTTAATGTCGGCGTCTAGCAGGGTGCTAACGTCGTTCTGGTAGAGGGCGTACGCTTCGAGCGCGTCTTGCACGTCGCCGGCGTAGGCCGAAGACGAGCACATGAGCGCGAACGACGCCGCGGCGGCGATAAGAGTGCGCATGCGCCGACGCTGCAGTGAGTCGAGTTAAGGCCCAGACTACTCAGCCTGCTTAAAAAGCAGTCAGGTTAACGGCGCCATCAGCGCCGCGAAGCATGCGCTCGGCCCGGCGAGCCCGTGGCGGGCGAGGCAGAGGGCGTCTTCGTTCGGCGCATTCGCGGAGGCGGCGCATTGCCGGAGCTGCAATTGTTGCAGCGAGAGGCAAAAGTGAGTGTCGCGGTCGGTAAGCAATTCTTCGACGCGCGCGCTTTCGCTTTGCGTCGCGCCGACGACGATAAGCCCTGCGAGCGTGCGGATGCGGTCGGCGCCGCCGAGCCAGCGCTCACGCGCCGCGCGCGGGGTCGGAAGTTGCGCGGAGCGCGCGGACAACGCGTCCCAGAAACTACGCCCGCCGAACGCGCGGGGATCGGTCAAAGGCGACGCAGCGCCGGCGGCGATGTGCAGCCTCGCGCGCATGGCGTCGGGCAGCGTCTCGCTGACACGTAAGCCGCTCAACCGCGCGTGGCGTGCGGTCCTGTCTTCTGCGGGCGCCCACCCGCTCATGTCCGCGGTGCGTCCGATCGCTTCGTAGCGCGCCGCGGCGAGATCCATGCGCGCGGTGTCGGCCTCCACGGCCGATATGATGAGTTGCGGCGCTTCCGCGTCGCCGGGCGGCCGGCGGCGCGCGTAGGTGATGTCGCGCACGAGTTGGCGGATCACGGCGGCGCGCCCGGCGGCGGCGACGCGGCTCTGCACGCCGCGCACGAAGGC
>JAEWNX010000291.1 GCA_023461135.1 Pseudomonadota bacterium | reverse complement strand
CGACTACCTTGTGTGCGCGATCGTCGGGCCCAACCCACTCGATGCTTTGCCCTTCGGACAGTCCAAGCAGCATCGCTCCCACCGGCGTGAACACCGAGATGCGGCGCTGAGCGATGTCGGCCAAATGTGGATCGACCAGTTCATAGTCGCTGTAGGTCGAACCGTCGTACTCAAACGTCGCCACGCTGCCGACTCCAACGACGTGCTCGGGCAAATTTGCGACGGTCTTGGCGCGCGAGAGTTCGGTGAACAAATCGACCGCGCCGGGCGCCCGCTCCAACGCGGACAGCGCCAAACCGATGAGCCGATCGTGCTCATCTTCGGCGATGACGATCGGCGGACGCTGATACTCATTTTTGGACATCGCATGCCTCCGGGCACAGCAGAACAACCGACCGGCGTGCGGTCTAATTTGGCGCGAAATGGAGGAAAGGCCACCCCTAGCCGAGGCCGCGCCGGCCAGGGGTCAGGCGCGCAAGAGGTCGAACACCAATCGATGTTCGAGGAAGGAGCCGCGCGAGAACATGCGAAAAGCATCGGTCCGGCGTCCCATGAAGTCAACCGGATGAGACTATCGCGCCGGAACGTCGCACGCCGCCTGGCGCGCTCCAAAAGCGACCCCATCTACGTCTCATTATGACAAGCGGAAAAAGCTCCAGCGCGACCGCAGCCGCGCGTGAATCGATTGACCGAATTTCCATCCACCAGCGCGCCGGTGTCTGGCGCGTTGCGCTCAACGGCGATTTCTACGGCGATTATGCGCGCAGATATTGGGCGCTGGAAGCAGCGTTCGATAAGGCCGACGACATCGCCGCAAGCGGTGGCGCTGCGACCATTACCTGGGCGGTGGACGGGCAACAGCACGCGGCGCTCTACGACACGCGCCGGAAGCCGGACGTGGAATTCGAGCGCGCCTTCGATGCGCCGCGGGCCCGCGCGCACCGTCGGCCGCCGCTGGTCGGCGAAAGCTTCGCCAAAGAGCTTCTCGCCGAAGCCAAAGGCTGAAGCGCTCCGGACAATTCAACTCCAACCATCTTGTTTATCCGCCATCGCTGGATAATGCTTGCCCGTGGACCGGCTTCAGGCGATCGAGATCTTCGTCAAAGTGGCGGAGCTGAAGAGCTTCAGCGCCGCCGCCAAAGCGCTTGATCTTTCGCGCACGCTCGTCAGCGAGCGCGTGCGCGACCTCGAAGAGGATCTCGGCGTTCGGCTGCTGCAGCGCACAACGCGCCGTGTATCGCTGACCGAGCCGGGCGCCGCGTTCCTGGATCGCGTTCGCCTGGGCCTGGCGGCGCTGGAGGAGGCCGCCGCCGAGGCCTCCAGCCTCACGGCAAAACCCCGCGGCACACTCCGGGTCAATGCGCCGATGAGCTTTGGCTTTCGTCATCTGGCGCCCGCCGTGGGTGAGTTCATGCAAAGCTACCCCGACGTTCGCGTCGAACTCACGCTCACCGATCGTCTCGTCGACTTGATCGAGGATAATGTCGATGTCGCCATTCGGATCGGCGAATTGCGAGATTCGACGCTAATCGCGCGCAAGCTTTCGAGTTGCCGCATGATGCTGTGCGCTGCGCCGTCCTACTTGAAGCGCAACGGGGTCCCCAAGCATCCGCGCGACCTCGAGGATCATACGCTGCTTTTCTACACCTATTGGCTTGAAAGCGACGTATGGCGATTCAAGAAGCGGCGCGAGGAAGTCGTTGTGCGTGTCGGCGACGCCGCGCTCCGCTGCAACAATGGCGACGCTGTCGCCGAGGCAGCGGCGCGAGGCGCAGGCGTTGCACTTCAACCGAATTTCATCGCCGCCCCACTGATCAAGCAGGGCCGCCTCGTTGAATTGCTGCCTGGCTGGCGCGCCGCCGAGTTCGGCGTCTACGCCGTTTTCGTGCAGAATCAGTTCGTGCCCGCCAAGTCGCGCGCCTTCATGGACTATCTGGCCAAAGCCTACACAAAGGCGCCCTGGGAGTGATTATCCGCCGAGGGCGGATAGTGTTTCTGAGGAACGGCTGATTATCTGCCGATCTCGGGCGCCCAAATATCTCCTGTAACGCAACCCGCGACGCCAAATCGGGAGAAACACGTCATGTCCAAACTTGAACGCTACACGCCCTATGCGCTCGCGACTCTGCGCATCGTGGCGGCGCTTATCTTCATCCAGCACGGTACGCAAAAGCTCTTTGACTTCCCGGCGACGCCAGACGGCGTGCTGCCCGCGGCGGGCTCGCTGTTGTGGTTCGGCGCTTGGCTCGAACTTGTCGGCGGCGGCCTGCTGCTGGTTGGGCTCTTTACGCGTCCCACCGCGTTTATCATTTCCGGTGAGATGGCCGTGGCTTACTGGATGTTCCACGCCCCGGCTAGCTTCTATCCGGCCCTGAACGGCGGCGACGCAGCGATCCTCTTCACGTTCGTCTTCCTGCTGTTTGTGTTCACAGGTCCGGGCGCATTCAGCCTGGACGGCTTGAAGGGAACGAAGACGCTCGACAAGCTCAAGGGATCCGGACAACGCCGGGCACTAATGTACCAACTGATGGAGAACCCGTGAGCAAGGCGAGGCGGACCTGACAACAGGTCCGCCTCTTTACCGCTAAGGAGGAAATCATGAGCACGTTCAATGTCGGCTATTTCATTGGCAGCCTTTCGAGCACTTCGATCAATCGCAAGCTCGCGCAGGCGCTGACCAAGCTCGCCCCTCCGCAGCTAAAAATGACCGAAATCTCGTTCCGAGACTTGCCGGCCTACAGTCCCGATTACGACGCGGATTATCCGCCCATGGCGCGCGCTTTCAAACAATCGATCGCGGACTCGGACGCTATTCTGTTCGTCTCGCCTGAGTACAACCGCTCCATTCCCGGCGCGCTCAAGAACGCCATCGATTGGGCGAGCCGCCCCTATGGCAAGAACGCATTCGCGCGCAAGCCTTCCGCCGTGATCGGGGCCTCGCCGGGCTCGATCGGGACCGCGGTGGGACAGCAGAGTTTGCGTGCCGTGTTGGGCTTCTGCAATGCGCCCCAGATGACCAGTCCGGAGGCCTATATTCAGTTCACGCCGGGCCTCATCACCGACGATGGCGAGGTGACCAACGCGTCGACCGAGGAGTTCTTGACCAATTACATGAACGAGTTCGCGCTGTTCATTCAACGCGTCACCACGGTTCTGCCGCGCGACGCCGCCTAGTGCGGCGGCGCTAGATATTCGTTTGCTCTGGCGGAACGCCGTCAGGCAATTGCGGCGCTGGACCGTCTTTGCTTGCAACGGTTTCGGCGCCGACTGCGTAACAGGTCATCGATATCGAGCCCATGGTATAGCCGCGCGCGAACGGGACTGCGCTTCCCTCCCCTGCCGCAGCTAGACCAGCAACGTAGAGCAGTGGGATGAAGTGATCCGGAGTCGGCACGGCGGCGTCATAGTCGGCGTGTTCCGCGACCTTGAGCATCGCGCCTGGATCCTGCGCCATCTGTTCTACAACGGCTTCATCGAAGCGCTCTGCCCAGTCGAACGCCGCCTCGGGCCGGTTCCACTGCACACGGCGAAGGTTGTGCACGACATTGCCGCTGCCCACGATCACCACGCCTCGCTCACGCAACGGCGCAAGTTTGGCCGCCAGTTCGAGATGGTACGAAAGCGGCTTCAACGCATTGATGGAGAGCTGCACGACCGGCACGTCGGCGTTGGGATACATATGGGCGAGCACGCTCCATGCGCCGTGATCGAGGCCCCATTGATCGTAATCCAGGCCCACCCAATTCGGCTTGACCAGCTCGGCTATCTCTTCGGCTAAATCGGGCGCGCCGGGAGCAGGATATTCAAAGTCGAACAATTCCTGCGGAAAACCGTAGAAATCGTGGATCGTCCGCGGCGCCGGCATCGCTGTCACCGCCGTCGCGCCGAAGAACCAATGCGCCGAAACCATCAGCACGGCGCGCGGCCTCGGCAGGCTGCGGCCCATATCGCGCCACGCCTCGGTGTAGCGATTTGTCTCCAGCGTGTTCATCGGGTTCCCATGACCCAAGAACAGAACGGGGCTCGCAGCCATGGCTCACTCCTTGCGGAACG
>JAEWNX010000290.1 GCA_023461135.1 Pseudomonadota bacterium | reverse complement strand
TGTCTGCACCTCCCAACCGAAGAACGCGTCGTGCCCGAACTCGCTGTTGATCGGCGCCAACAGCGTGACTTCAGGGCTGTCCTCGTCGACCGTGCGCCGGTAGCCGCGCAGATTGAGGTCATCGATGCGCGCGCCCGTGAGCGAGATCGAACCGTCCACCGACGGCGTGTCGATGGCGATGCGCCGCGCGGCGGACTGAGCAAGCGTTTGCTCGCGCGTGGCTGGCGCGGAGGGCGCCGGCGCATCGGCGGTCTCGCTTGGCGCGGCGGCCGGCGCGCTTTCGATCTGCGCTTCGATCTGCGCGCGCTCCTGCTCCTGAAGGCGTTGGCGCTGCGGTCCGTTGTAGAAGACTTCAAACCCGAAAAAGATCGCGAGCGAGAGCACGATCGCGATCAAGACGTTGCGAGTTTCGTCAGGCCCTGGGCCGCCGCGGTGCTGCATTGATTTCAGTCGCCCTTGGCGCGCCTGGCGCCTTTGATTTCGTTCTGAGATGTGGTGCGTGCGCGCGGTTCGCGCCGCGCCTGGGCGGCGCCCGGTTCCAGATCGGCGCGGAGCCTTATCAGTGCGTTTCGAACATCGTCAAGCAACGCAGCCCAGCGCGCCTCTGGGGTTTGTTGCCGCGCCACCAGCACGTAGTCGACGCCCGCCAGCCCCAGTTCGGGCAAGAGCTGGCGCGCCGCCTCCCGGAGGCGGCGCCGCGCGCGGTTGCGCAGCACCGCCCCGCCGACCTTCTTGCTGGCGGTGAACCCCACCCGGATGGGTCCGTTCTCCGCCCGCCGGCGCGCCTCGATCGACGCAAGCGCGCGGCTCGCGCGCACGCCGTGGCGCACGAACAGGAATTCGGAGCGTTTGGTTAGCTTCTGGATCGGGGTTGGACTCATGCGGCCGGGTTCTACCCCGGCGGCCGGGTCAGGCCGAGAGCCGCTTGCGGCCCTTGGCGCGGCGGCGCGACAGAACCTTCTGGCCGCCCTTGGTGGCCATGCGCGCGCGGAAACCGTGGCGGCGCTTCCGGACGAGCCGGCTCGGCTGATAGGTGCGCTTGGTGCTCACGGCTGCTTCTCGGTGCTTCTGGGCGGAAAATGAAGGGGCGGGGCTTACCGCGCCGGCCTGCGAGCGTCAAGGCGGCCGCCGGGCCAAGCGGGGTCAACGTCACACCTGCGCTTTTTGTGCCATTTACTCAGTTCTAGCCGGAACCGTACCGATCATTTGATCGTTTTGCGCCCCGGTGAGGGGGAGAATGTCCAAGCGGGACAAGATGTCGAGCCCGGAAGAGCCGAAGCCGCCGAAAAAGCCTGAGCACCTGAGCCAGGTGGTCGAGCTTGCGCGCCGCGTGCTGCGCGAGCGGGGGCTGACCGACGAACAGATAGAAGTGCTGCTGACGCGCCATAAAGCGCCTGAGAACCTGAACTGAGGACAGTTCCCTGCGGGTGCGCTACACGCCTGCCAGCATGGCGATGCCCGAGACTTCCCCGCCTTTGCCCGAGCTGTGGCGGCGGGTGCTGGACTTCGCCAACAGTCTTGCCGGGCGTCTCCTCGCGATCACCGCGGCGACCGTGCTGCTTGGCGAGGCGCTCATCTTCGCGCCCGCGCTCGCCGACTACCACGAGAACTGGCTGCGCGAGCGCATGAACCTGGCGCAGGTGGCCGCGCTTGCGCTTGAGGGCTCGCCAGATTTCGAGATCGCGGAATCGCTGGAGTACGAACTCCTGACAAACGCCGGCGTGCAGCGCGTCGCCTTGCAGCGCGAAGGCGAGCGTGTGCTTCTGCTGGAAGATCCCGCCGCGCCGCCCGCCGCACAACTCGTCACTTACGATTATAGGCGCGCGCGCGGCCTGCAGCGTTTTCTCTGGGCGTTCGAGACGTTTTTCGCCGCTGACGGACGGACGCTCCAAGCGCTGGCCCGGCCGCGTTTCGAAAGCGGCGACTTCATCGAGATCGTTTTGACCGAAGCGCCCTTGAAGCAGGCGCTGGGGGTCTTCGCCAACAACTTCATCCGCACGTCGATGTTGATCCTCCTTGCCGCGGGCGCGCTTGTGTACACCTCGCTCACGATCGCCTTCGTGAAGCCGATGCATGATTTGACGGAAGCCATCGAACGCTTCCGCGACCGCCCGGAGGACGTTTCCATCGCCTTCCCGCGCAGCCAGCGTCACGACGAGATCGGCCGTGCGCAGCGCGCGGCCGCCGATATGGCCGAGCAAGTGCGCAACGCCTTGCGGCAGAAGGAGCGCCTGGCCGCCCTTGGCGCAGCCGTCGCACGCATCGGTCACGATCTGCGCAACATGCTGTCGACCGCCCAGCTCATCGCCGACCGCCTCGGTAAATCCGGGGATGAAGAAGTGCGGCGCTTGGCGCCGCGCCTCGAACGCACCATCGAGCGCGCCGCTGGTCTTGCCTCGAGCACGCTGAAGTATGGCCGCGCCGACGAGAAAGCGCCCGAGCTTCAGCGCGTCGACGTCACGACGGTCGCCGCCGACGCCGCCGCGGACGCGCTCGTCGGATTCGAGGCCATCCACTATCGCGCGGATATCGAGCCGGGCCTTGCCTGCATCGCCGATCCCGAGCACCTGCACCGCATCCTGGTCAATCTCATGCGCAACGCCGCACAGTCGATGCTTTCGTATGAGCGCGCGGACTACACCTTGATCGTGCGCGCCGCGCGTTTCGAGGGGCGTTGCGAGATCGAGGTGATCGACCGCGGCCCGGGGGTGCGCGCAGATTTGCGTGGGCGTCTGTTCGAACCGTTCGTCTCCGCGGCGCCGGAAGCGGGCGGCACCGGCCTCGGGCTCGCCATCGCGCGCGAACTGACCCGCGCCATGGGCGGCGAACTTTCCCTGACGCGGACCGGCGCCGAAGGCTCCACGTTCAAGATCGAACTGCCGGCCGGTTGAGGCGTTGGTGAATAAGGAGAGAGACATGCGTTTGAAGCTTCTCGCCCTTCCGCTTGCGCTCGTTGCGTGCGCCACCGCCGGCGGATCGCTGCCGTCGCCGCGTTATGCGGACGCGGCCAGCCGCGGCGCCATTTCCTCGTTCTTCGCCGGGCGCCCGAGCGCCGAAC
>JAEWNX010000289.1 GCA_023461135.1 Pseudomonadota bacterium | reverse complement strand
GGCTGGAAGCCGGCGCTCCGATGCGGCGCCATCACCAAGTAGCTCCCGGATAGGCGCGTTGCAGGAATTGCATGTCGGTCAGCAGATGGCCGAGGTGTTCGGAGTGGCGGCCGGCGCGGCCGCCGAGAACGGGGCGGCGCGATGCGGGACGCTGCAGTGTAGCTTCCGCAAGCACTGCGTCGATGCGCTGATCCCATGCCGACTTCAGCGCAGCCTTGTTGACACCAGCGCCCGCTTTGATTGCTGCGGCATCGACATCGTCCATCACGAACAATTCGTCCGCGAAGCGCCACATCCAGTCGAGCCCGGCGATCATCCGCGCGCGGCTTTCCTCGGTGCCGTCGCCCAAGCGCACGACCCAATCGCTCGCGAGCGTCGCGTGATAGGTCACTTCCTTCAGCGCCTTCGCCGCGATGGCCGCAAGGCGCTCGTCTTTCACCGCCGCCAGAGCAGCGAACAGCAGCGCCTGATAGTGCGAGAACAGGAACTGTCGCGCGATGGTCTGTGCGAAATCGCCGTTTGGCTGCTCGACCAGCAGGCAATTGGTGAAATCCATTACGTCGCGGCGGAAGGCGAGGGCGTCCGCATCGCGGCCCTCGTCTTCGATGGCGCCGGCAAGACCCAGGAAATGAGTCGCCTGGCCGATCTGATCCAGCGCCACGTTCGCCAGCGAAAGATCGACTTCCAGAGCCGGCGCGTGACCGCACCATTCGCCCAGCCGCTGACCGAGGATGAGCGAATCGTCGCCGAGGCGAAGCGCATACGTGAAGAGAGGGGAGACAGCTTTCGTCATCAGATGTGCGAGATGCCGTCGGGAATCTTATAGAACGTGGGGTGGCGATAGACCTTATCTTCCGCCGGCTCGAACAGCGCCGCCGCATCGCCAGGATCGGACGCGGTGATCTGCGCCGACGGCACGACCCACAAGCTCACCCCTTCAAGCCGCCGCGTGTACGTATCGCGCGCGTGCTCGACGGCCATCTTCGCGTCCGCCGCGTGGACGCTGCCGACATGGCGATGCGACAGCCCGCCCTTGCCGCGCACGAACACCTCCCACAGCGGCCATTCCTTGCTTGGATCGCTCATCGCCTTACTCCGCCGCAACCTTCGCCGCCGCGCGCTTTTCGGCGTGCACGCGCGCCGCTTCGCGCACCCAGGCGCCATCATCCCAGGCTTTCTGGCGCGCTTGCATGCGCTCTTTGGCGACGGGGCCTTCGCCTTTCACGACGGCGTAGAATTCCTCCCAATCGACGTCGCCGAAATCGTATGCGCCGCGCGTTTCATTCCACTTCAGCTTATCGTCCGGCACGGTGAGGCCAATCGCTTCGGCTTGCGGGACGGTGATGTCGACGAACTTCTGGCGAAGTTCATCGTTCGTGTCGCGCTTGATGCGCCAGCGCATGCTTTGCTCGGTGTTCGGCGATTTGTCGTCCGGCGGGCCGAACATCATCAGCGAGGGCCACCACCAACGGTTCAGCGCATCTTGGGCCATGCGCTTCTGTTCCGGCGTGCCGGCGGCGAGATGCATCATGATCTCGTAGCCCTGGCGCTGGTGGAAACTTTCTTCCTTGCAGATGCGCACCATCGCGCGCGCGTACGGGCCGTACGACGTGCGCTGCAGCGGCACTTGGTTCATGATCGCCGCGCCATCGACCAGCCAGCCGATCGCGCCGATGTCCGCCCAGGTGAGCGTCGGATAATTGAAGATGGTGGAATACTTGGCTTTGCCGCTGAGCAGAGCTTCCGTCATCTCGTCGCGCGTGATGCCGAGCGTCTCGGCGGCTGCGTACAGATAAAGTCCATGTCCGCCCTCGTCCTGCACCTTCGCCAGCAAGATCGCCTTGCGGCGGAGGTTCGGCGCGCGCGTGATCCAATTGCCTTCCGGCAGCATGCCGACGATTTCGCTGTGCGCGTGCTGCGAGATCTGCCGGATCAGCGTCTTCCGGTACGCTTCCGGCATCCAATCCTTCGGCTCGATGAATTCGTCATTGGCGACGCGCGCTTCGAACGCGGCGACGCGCGCAGGATCCTCGGTGACGGCTTCGGCCTTCTTCTTGCCGCTCATGTCGGTGGTGTACATCGCGCGCCTCTGGGAACTTGAACCCTCAAATATAGTATTGGCTGACCGATCGGTCAATTAATTACCGCGCCGCCTATTGTTCGTGAAAGCCCAGTAAATTCAGCGATCACACGCCCATCCGCTGTCTTTACGCTGACCTGATATACCCCGCTGCGGCCGGATCGTGAGGCCTCATGCGCCTCCGCCACCAGCACATCTCCCGCGCCGGCCGGCGCGAGGAACGCGATCGTCGCGCTTTGCGCCACCGTAATTTCGTTGCGCGAGTTGCAGGCGTAGGCGAACGCTGTGTCCGCAAGCGCGAAGATCATGCCGCCATGGGCGCTGCGATGGCCGTTGAGCATGTCCTCGCGCAGAGTCATACGCACGCGCGCATAGCCTTCGCGCGCGTCTTCGATGACTAAGCCCCAGGCTGGTCCCGTGCCTTCGAGTGCAAGCATCGCGTCCGCGATGCGCCGCGCGAGAGCGTCTGCGTCGCTCACGCGGCCGCCGGCATGAAGACGGCGTTGTGCGCGATCTGAGAGACGTCCTTGCCGGCCGCCATCTGCTTCTTGCCAATCGCCGTGAAGTGGCGGTGGTCGAGCTTGTAGCCGTTCGCCGACATGAAGCTCTCTACCGCCTCGTGTTCGCCGACATTGAGTTCGACTTGCACGGTGCGTGGGCGCTCTGAAGATGCAAGCAGCTTGCTCATGCCGCGCAGGATGGGAAGCTCGATGCCGTCCACATCGATCTTCACGTGATGGGGCGCGGCCATCGCCTCGATCTCGATCAGCTCGTCGACGCTGAGGCCGAGCACGACCTCACTCGCGGCGATCTTGAACTCCTTGCCGCTGACGTTCGTGGCGCCGAGTTGGCTTCCTGTGCTGGACGGCCAGAGGTCCTTATAATTGAACGTTGCGATCATGCGCCGATCGGAAAGGGCGACAGTAAGCACGTCGACTCGATCCTGCAGGCCGTTCTTCAGTACGTTGCGCATCAGCGCTACGGCGTTCGGCTTGTGCGGCTCCACCGCATAGACGCGCCCGTTGGCGCCAACACGATGCGCCGCCGCCAGCGTGTAGATGCCGACATTGGCGCCGATATCGAGGAAGCGTTCGCCCGGCTTCACGTGCCGGTCGATCCATTCCATCGTCCCCGCTTCCTTCACCCATAGCGAAAGCGCGCGGTAGGCCTGCGTGCGGTTCTCGCAAAGGAAGACGGTGCGGTAGGGCCCGTCCTGGATCGCAACTTCGGAAACCAGCGCGGCGCGCAGCGCAGCTTTCACATCGAACCAGAGTTTCTCAAAACCGTTTAGCTCGCGTCCGCCCCGCTCGCTCACGTCAGCCGCTCGATGTTGATGGTCAGCGTCTTGCGCAGCGGCGCGTCCGGCGGCGCATGAATGGGCGAGACCTGGTGCCATGAATTGTAGGTCTTGATGAAGAGGAGGCACTGGTTGGCCCGGAAGTCGAAGCTCTTCAACACATCGACCTGATCGAAATCGAGATAGCGGTTCACGCGGTTGAAGATGAGCGAGCGGTCCTTCGGCAGGCACACTTGCGTGCCGCCGCCCCATCCATCGTTCCATTCGCCCGGCTTGATCATCGAGATCACCAGCGTGACCAGTTTCTTGGGCTCGTCAGCATGCGGGCGGATGTGGCCGCCATTGCCGCCCATGATCGAGAACTCGAACCGCGCACTGAGTTCGGTCGTGCGCGACAAGCGCGAGACGATGCCCGGCTTGGCTTTGCCCGTGGTCGATCGCACCGTGTAGGGCTTCAGCCCCAGATCGATGTTGCGCGATTCAAGAAAGGCCATCGTATCGTCGATGAAACCCGGGCTCTTGATGTAGCTATGCACGCGCGCCCACGGAGCGCTTGTTTCCAGGAAGCGCTGGTAGTTCTCGCGATTATTTCGTTCCGACAGAGAGTACTTATCGCCGAGCGCGGGCTTGTGATCGAACAGCGCCACATCCGGATAGGTGCGCACCAGCTCGTCATAGTCCACATCCGGCAGGACGTTGGGCGCAAGGCAGATCGGATACGGCTCGTAGTCGAACACCGCCTGCGAATACGAAAACACGCCGCTGATCCTCGCTGTGCCGGCCGCCCGCCGGGTTCTGGCTAGCAAAGGCGGACGCGCCTCGCAATGCGCGCGCCGGCCCTGGGGAACGCGGCCAATTCACTTCGCAAGCGAGCCCCTCTCCGTTAGGGTGCGCGCCCATGGAATACGAGACCGTTCTCCTCGATATCGCCGACGGCGCTGCCCGTCTCACGCTCAACCGCCCCGATCGCCTCAACAGCTTTACCGTGCAGATGCACGACGAAGTCTCGCGCGCCCTGGAGGCGGTGTCGAAAAGCGATGCGCGCGTGCTGGTGCTGACGGGCGCCGGCCGCGGCTTTTGCGCGGGGCAGGACCTGTC
>JAEWNX010000288.1 GCA_023461135.1 Pseudomonadota bacterium | reverse complement strand
GGCGAGCCGCGTTCGGCAAAGGGCCCTGAAGCCGTGGTGCTCATGGCGCGTTCCAGTTCAGCGCTGTTCAAGCCGGAGGAAACGTCAGGTCCGTTGCTTTAGTCCGGCGTGGACCAGCTGGAGAAAGCGGTCGCGATAGCTGGCGTCGCTCTCGAAAACGCCGCTGAAACGCGTAGTCACCGTCGACACGCCATGCTGGCGCACGCCGCGCATGGACATGCACTGATGCTCGGCCTCGATCAGGATCGCGACGCCGCGCGGCGCGAGTACCTTCTCGATGGCACCAGCAATTTCGGCTGTGAGCTTTTCCTGCGTCTGCAAGCGGCCCGCGAAGATCTCGACGACACGCGCGAGCTTCGAGAGGCCGACGACGCGGCTGCCCGGGAGATAAGCGATATGGGCGACGCCGACGAACGGCGCGATGTGGTGCTCGCAGTGGCTCTGTACGCGGATGTCGCGGAGCATGACCATGTCGTCGTACCCGCCGACGTCCTCGAACGTGCGTGAGAGCGCTTCGACAGGGTCGGCGCCGTAGCCGGCGAAATATTCCTCGAAAGCGGCCGCCACGCGCTTCGGCGTGTCGCGCAGGCCCTCGCGGTTCGGGTCGTCACCGGCCCAGGCGAGCAGTGTGCGCACGGCGTCCTCAGCCTCGGCGCGGCTCGGCCGCCCAGACGCGCTATCTGGCGCGCTATCCCCCGTCAGCTTAAGGCGCGCGGCGCCATTCTTCTTGATCATCGGCTCCATGCGTTCGACCTTCCGGCGAGCGTTTCGACCTGCGCTTATCATGTTTGGGCGGGCTTGTATCGCCTGGGTTCCCCGCGCCGCGCTTGAATTCGACCTCTGCGCGCGCGATATATCCGGCAGGGCGCATGGGTGCGGCGATCGACGCCCGTCCAGTCAGGACTATGGCAACACGAGTTGGCCAGCACGATGTGGGATGGCTGGTTCATCGCGACAAGATGGGCGACAAGCCGTCCGTCAGCGTATCTTTCGGTCGGTGTGTCGGTCAACCGTCCGGGACGGAACAGCATTAAGGCCTGAGGATCCCGAGGATCATGACAGAGCTGAGCGACCTCTATAGCCAGCGCATCATCGAGCTGGCCGCGGGCATCCCGCCGGCCGGCCGCTTGGCTGCGCCCGATGCAACGGCCTCGGCCCATTCGAAGCTTTGTGGCTCCACCATTGCCATCGAGCTCGCCATGAAGGGCGATCGCGTCAAGGAGTACGCTCAGACCGTCAAGGCCTGCCTTCTCGGCCAGGCCTCGGCCGCCATAATGGCACGCAATATCGTCGGCTCAAGCGAAGCGGAGCTGCGTGAGGTCGCCGCTGAAATGCGTCGTATGCTCAAGGAGAACGGGCCACCGCCTTCCGGGCGCTGGGCCGATCTTGCGGCGCTCGAGCCGGTGCGCGAGGTGAAGGGGCGCCATGCCTCCACGCTGCTCGCGTTCGAGGCGGTCGTGCGCGCGCTGGATCAGATTGCGGAGAAGAGCGGTGAGCAGGAGGTGGCTGCCGCGCGCGATTGATGCAGGGCAGTTGCAACGATGGCGAACCCTATTGAGCACCTCACCAAGGAGATCGCCAAGGCGCCCGTGCGGCTCTACCGCTGGACGCTGAAGCCGTTGCTCGGCCATGAGTGCCGGCATCTGCCGACATGCTCGGAATACGCGCTCGATGCGATCGAACTCAACGGCGCGTGGCGCGGTTGGTGGCTCGCCAGTGCGCGCGTCTGCCGGTGCCATCCTTGGGGCACGTCTGGCTATGATCCGGCGCCCGATGTGCGGACCGAGCGGCACTGGTTCGCGCCCTGGCGCTATGGGCGCTGGTCACAGCGTCAGGTCGAGGCGGATCGAATGCCGCCTGCATAGTGGCCGCCGCAAGTATAGTAGACGGTAGCGTTGCGAAACGCCTCTTCCTGAGCGCGCGACCGCGCGCCGGCCTGTAGGCCGCTCTTCAAAAGAGCAGCCCGCGGCTACAAACGCGACCTCTCGCAATGGCCGCCGCGGGCATGGCAGTTCGGCTGAATGCGGCAGCACCTCTTTCCAGCAGCCCGCGGCCGGAAAAAAATCAGCGCGCACTCAATCTCCGCAGCCTTTCTTCGGCATCGCGCGCACCAAGTTCGCGCGCTTTCTCATACCAGCTCCGAGCGAGTGCAATGTCGGGCTGGACACCCGCAACGCCCATGGCGGCGAGTTCCGCCGGATCGTAGGTGGCGGCGAGCGCGAACGCGCCGTCTGCGAGATTGGCGTCGGCGGCGCGCCGGTAGAAAAGCCGCGCGGCTGCTATGTTGCCCTGCTGCGCCTGCGCGCGTCCACGCACGACGAACGCGAGCGCGCGCTGCTGGTCCTCCGTCAGCGCCGGGGGCGCTTTCGGTGCGGTGGTCGCAGGAACTGGTGGGCGCTGGGCTGGTGGTGGCGACGCTTCCAGCGGGGTCGGCGGTGCGCCGACGGAGGCGACACTACGCTCGCGCGGCGCCTCTGGTTGTTGAGGCGCGATCAACTCGGCCGCCGCGACAACGAGGGATGCGCGCGCGTCCGCGAGGACCGTCCCGTCGATCTGCACGAGAGCAATCGTTATGTCGGACTTGCCCGAGACTCCGACAGGTATCGAAATCCGCAGGTTGGGCAGGACGGAGAGCGGCACGGCCCAGGAGCCGGGCGCAA
>JAEWNX010000287.1 GCA_023461135.1 Pseudomonadota bacterium | reverse complement strand
GGTCTGGCCGCCGATGTTCATGGCGGCCAGGCCGGTCGGCGCCAGCACGGCTTGCGGATAGCCGGGATCGTCCCCCACCAGCGAACGGATGAAATGGCTCTTGCCGGTGCCAGCGCGGCCGATCACGAGCACCACGGGCGTGCGGTCGGCGAGGGCTTCGCGCACTTCGGCGATGGCGGGATCGGCGGCGCGCGCCGGCTGCGGAATCGTCATGGTTCTTCTATACATAAGTGCGCCCGCATGCGCTAAGCTTGCGCGTAACGGAGAGTGCATATGCGTTGGATGATCGTTGCGGTGGCAAGTGTGTTCATGCTTGGCGCGTGCGTCGGGCAGCCGCAGGTTTCGCAGGAAGCGCTCGAGGCCGACGGGCGCGAGATTGCCGAAGCGCAATGCGCGGCGTGTCATGCGGTCGGACGCTACGGCGAGAGCCCGGCGCCCGAAGCACCGCCGTTCCGGCATGCGCTCGCTCGCTACGATTCCGCAGTGCTCGAAGAAGAATTGATCCAGGGCATCCAAGTTGCGCACCCGATGCCGGAGTTTCAGTTCAATCCGCAGGGCGTCGATGCGTTGATCGCGTACATGCAATCGATTCAAGAGACGCCGCCGCCGGCGCCGTGACTTAGAGCGACCAGGCTGCGCCGGCAGGCGTGGGCCCAGGCGTGGGTTCGGAGAGCGCGATGATTATGCGCTCTCGGCTCGGCGGCACGAACGGCGCCAGAAGCGCGCCATAAGCGCCCTCTGTGGTCAGCGCGGGCTTAGTTTGCGCGCCGAGCGAAGGCGCGAAGCTCGTCCAAGCAACGAGAGGCGCAATGATTTGCACGGGCGCGGGAGCTTCCCCGCCGCTGAGCGCGAAGTCTTCGGCGCCGACGACTTGCGGTATGCGGCCGGTGATGCGGAGCTGGAGATCGAGATCGTAGCTGGCGCCGGACGGCTCGATGACGCGCAGGCGCGCCGGGTAGACGGCGCCGTGCTCGCGCGTGAGGAGCGTTTCGTCGCGCAGCATCACAATGCCCATTTCACGGTCGACAGTGAAGCGCCCGCCGGCGTCGTTCATCAGGAAATAGCCGGGCTGCCCGTCGTCGGGCGCAGCCGCTGTCGGCGCGACGGCCGCGAACGCGCTCTCAATCGCCGCGGGCGAGGGCGCGCGCTCGATCTCGATCGAGTCGAAGCTTTGCGCGAATGGGTCCAGCGGCGGAATCATGCTCCGCGCACTTTCGCCGCTTACGGCTAATGGCCCGTGAAGGCGGCGTTTCCGTTGTGTTTACGCTCTAAGCGCTTTGGCCCCAGCCGATTGCGGCTTTGACTTCGAGGAATTCCTCCAAGCCGAACTTGCCGCCTTCTCGGCCCAAGCCTGATTGCTTATAGCCGCCGAAGGGCGTGCCCATGCCGCCGAACGCGCCGTTGATGTGCACGTTGCCGGCGCGGAGGCGCTTGGCCACTTTGCGTGCACGCTCTTCCGAGCCTTGCACGTAAGCGGCGAGGCCGTAGGGCGTGTCGTTGGCGATGCGGATGGCGTCTTCTTCGGTGTCGTAGGGAATGACGACGAGCACGGGGCCGAAGATTTCCTCGCGCGCGATCGTCATCTCATTGGTGACGTTCGCGAACACGGTCGGCTTCACGTAATAGCCGCGATTGAAGCCGTCAGGGCGGCCCGTACCGCCGGCGGCGACCGTCGCGCCTTCATCGATGCCCTTCTGGATGAGGCTCTGCACTTTTTCGAACTGCTTGGGGTTCGCGAGCGGGCCGATATTGCCTTGCTCGGCTTTGTCGGGCGCGGACACTTTGATGCTCTTCGCCGTCTCGGCGGCGATGGCGACGACTTCATCGTACTTCGAGCGCGGCGCCAGCATGCGTGAGGGCGCGTTGCACGATTGGCCGGTGTTGTTGGACATGTGCATCATGCCGCGCGACACAGCCTTTTTCAGGTCGGCGTCTTCGAGGATCACGTTGGGGCTCTTACCGCCGAGTTCGAGCGCGACCTTCTTGATGCCCTTCGCGGCGTTTTCCATGACGGACTGACCGGCGCGCGTGGAGCCGGTGAAGCTCATCATGTCGATATCGGGGTGCTTGGACATGGCTTCGCCCACGCCCGGGCCGTCGCCGTTGACGAGATTGAACACGCCCGGCGGCACGCCAGCCTCATCGAGGATTTCCGCGAACAGCACGGCGTTGAGCGGGGCGAGCTCGGACGGTTTCAGCACCATGGTGCAGCCGGCTGCGAGCGCCGGGCCGACTTTGGCGCACACTTGGTTCATCGGCCAATTCCACGGCGTGATCATGCCGACGACGCCGACCGGTTCGCGGATGATGCGCGAATTGGCGCCGTCTTCCTCGAACTTGAATGTGTCGAGCTGCTTGCGCGCGTCCATCAGGTAGCCGAGGCCGGCTGGCGCCTGCATGGCGTTCGCCATTGGCAGCGGCGCGCCCATTTCCATGGAAATGGTCTCGGCCATTTCCGGCAGGCGGCGCTGATAGATGGCGATGATCTTGTCGAGGAGCGCCTTGCGCTCGTCGATCGACGACACCGACCAGGTCTCGAACGCCTTCTTGGCGGCGGCGACGGCTTTGTCCACGTCCGCGGCGCTGCCGAGCGAGATGCGGCCGACCGGCTCTTCGTTGGCGGGGTTGATCACGTCGTGCGTGCGCGCCTTGGCGGGGGCGACCCATTTGCCGTCGATGTAGAAATTGAGCTTCTCGCGCATCGCTTCGCTCCCAGATGTCAGGTGTCAGAGGGACGTATCAGATATAGGAAGGGCGCGCGAGTTCACTTGAGGGCAGGTGCGGCATGACGGGAACAAACGAGCCCAGGAAACCGGCGCCGAAGCGCCGCGGCAATCCCATGCTTTGGATCGTGGGCGCCGGGGCGTTGGCCGCCGGCCTTATCCTCGGCTGGTACGCGCGCGATTTTACCGCTGTGAAGGCGTGCCTCGACGCGGGCGGCGGCTGGATCAGTCCGGGCGTCTGCGTCGGCGCGCCGCCGCCGGTGCGATGAGCCGCAATCCGCTGCGAACCTACGGCCGCACCAAGGCCCGCACGCTGAAAC
>JAEWNX010000286.1 GCA_023461135.1 Pseudomonadota bacterium | reverse complement strand
GCCCAGTCGTCGCCGGCTTAGCCGCAGGCGCGGCGCGCTGCGCCCGCACCAGCGCCACGCCGCCAAGCGTCGCAACTGACGCAAGCACAAGCCGCAGCGTGAGAGGCTCGGCCAAGAGCATCACCGCACCGATTGCTGCGATCACCGGCACCGAGAGCTGCACCGTCGCCGCGCGGCCCGCCGTGAGACCGCGCAACGCCGCGTACCAGATCACGTAGCCGCACCCCGACGCGATTGCGCCGGACGCGACGGCGTAAGCGGCGCCGATGGATGAAATGTGCAATTGGGAGAAGCTGAAGAGGCTGACGATTATCACCAGCGGCGCGCAAAAGATGAAGTTCATCGTCGTCGCCGATAGCGGATCGCGCGCGCTGCGTCCCAGTAAGGAATAGATACCCCAAGCGACGCCAGCGACCGCCATCAGCATCGCGCCCAGCGGATCCGGCGCCGTCAGGCCGGGGCTCACGAGGTACGCCAATCCGCCGATCGCGATCGCGAGGCCCAGCCAGGCGAGCGCAGGGAAACGCTCGCCAGTGCTGAGCGCTGCAGCGAACATCGTAAGCTGCACCGCGCCGAATAGAATGAGCGCGCCGTTCGCGGCGCCGAGCGAGATATAGGCGAACGAGAAGCAGATCATGTACGCAAACAGCGACAGCGCCGAGCGCCAGTTCGCATTGCTGCGCGAGGGCGGACGGTGCTGGGCGTAAGAGATCAGCAGCAGCGTCAGGACCCCCGAAAGCACGCGGATCGTCGTAAAGCTCGCCGCGTCGATTTCGTCCGCGCCCAACGCCAGGCGGCACAGAAGCGAATTGGCCGCGAACGCGACCATCGCCAGCGCGGTCAGCAGAATTGTGCGCGCCGTCAAGCCGGCTCGGCCTTTTCGTGCGTCGGCGCACGCGAGCGCCGCCATGCGCCGGGCGGCAATCCGACTTGTTTCTTGAACGCGCGATTGAACGCCGCCTCGGACTCGTAGCCCACAGCCGCCGCCGCTTGCGCGATGCTGATGCTCGGTTGCTCCAGCAGGCGCGCGGCGCGTTGCAGGCGCCAGTTGGCCAGATATTGCATGGGCGGCACGCCCATGATCTCGACAAAGCGCTCCGCGAACGCCGAGCGCGACAGGCCCGCTTCGCGCGCCAGCATTTCCAGCGTCCAGCTTTCTTCCGGCTTGGCGTGCATGTGCCGGAGCGCTGCGCTGATGTGCCGATCGCGCAATCCGGAAAGCCAACCCGTCGATTCCGGCGGCAGTTCGTCGATGTATTGGCGCACCGCCTGCAAGAACATCAGCTCGCTGAGCTTGGAGAGAATCGTCTCCCCGCCCGCGCGCGGCTGTTCGTGCTCGGCCAAGGCGATGCGGATGAGATCGTTCGTCATCACACCGCCGGTGCTGGTCGCGCGCACATGCAACATGCGCGGCAATGCATCGAGGATCGGATTGAACGGACGCGCATCGCAACCGAGGTAACCGCACACGAAGCGCGCCGATTCTCCCTGTCCGCCGAATTCGCTGATCACGAACGGCAGCGGCTTATCCAGCGGACGATAATAGAGCTCCATGTTCGGCTCGGCGCGGCGGCCGAGTTCGGGCCCCATGTAATGGCCTTCCCCATCGGGGAAGATCACCGCATCGCCCGCCTCCATACGGATCGGCGGCTCGCTCTCGTCCTCAAGCTGCGCCCAGCACCAGCCGTCGAGCATGATGTGGAAGGCAATCACGTGATCGAAATCCGGCATCACCTGGGTGCAGATGCGGGGCGTCGCGGGCGTTGCCGCCACCCAAGGGGCGCGTGCGCGAACGTCGAAATAAACCGCCCCCGTGAGGCGAACCGCGCGCAGAACGTCAGAGAGAACGTCCAATAATCACCCCCGGAAAGCCTCGGGCTTGGACGCCCGGGCAAAGCTTCCAGAACCCTGGTCATACCGCAGCGGACCGGCCTGATCTATGTTTCTAGTCACGGGAGCGCGTTCAAGACGGAGAATTGCGCAAATGTTCGACACCACCACCCTGGCTCAGACATTCCGAGGCGACCTGATCAAGCCGGGCGACGCCGCCTATGACGAGGCCCGCGCCCTCTATAACGGGATGATCGACAAGCGCCCGGCGCTGATCGCGCGCGTGGCCGATGTCGCGGATGTGATCGCCGCCGTGAAATTCGGACGCGAGCACAAGGCGCTCATCGCCATCCGCGGCGGCGGCCACAATGGGCCAGGTTTTGCTTCGTGTAATGACGGCTTGGTCATCGATCTATCGCGCTTGAAGTGCGTGCGCGTCGATCCGAAAGCGCGCACCGTTCGCGTCGAGCCTGGCTGCACGCAAAGCGAGGTGGAGCATGTCGCTTCCGCGTTCGGCTTGGCAGTGCCGGCCGGCATCGTCGGCTCGACCGGCGTCGCCGGCCTGACGCTCGGCGGCGGCACGGGTTATCTCACCCGCGCCTACGGCCTCACCATCGATAATCTCATCGAAGCAGACGTCGTTCTGGCTGACGGCAGCTTCGTCACTGCCAATGCCCACGAGAACGCTGACCTGTATTGGGCCCTGCGCGGCGGCGGCGGCAATTTCGGCGTCGTCACCAGCTTCCTCTATCGCGCTCACCCGGTGACCAACGTCTATGCCGGCCCGATTTTCTTCGATTTGAAAGACGCCAAGAAGGTCATGCAGGTCTATCGCGACAATATCGGCAAAGCGCCCACCGAGCTTGGCCTATTCGTCGGCTTGAAAACCGTGCCATCCACCGACCCCTTCCCGCGCGAGCATTGGGGCAAGAAAGCTGCTGCGCTGATCGGCGCTTACAATGGCTCAGTCGATAACGGCGTCGCCGCGATGAAGCCGTTCCGCGATGCGCTGCCGGCGCCGTTGTTCGACTGGATGGGCGAGATGCCGTTCACGGCCATGCAAGGTCTGTTCGATCCGTTCTTCCCGAAGGGCCTGCAATGGTATTGGAAAGGCGACTTCGTGAAGGAGTTGCCGGACGCTTCGATCGACGCACACATCGCGCAGATCGCAAAATCGCCCAGCGACATGTGCCTGATGCACCTCTATCCGATCGACGGCGCGGTGCACAAAGTCGCCGCCGACGCCACCGCCTGGTCCACGCGCGATGCGCGCTGGTCCATGGTGATCGCGGCGATTTCGGATCAGCCCAGCAAGGCCGATGATCTCAAAAAATGGGGCCGCGGCTATTGGGAAGCGGTGCACCCGTACAATCTCGGCGGCGCCTACGTGAACTTCATGAGCGACGACGAAGCCGATGGCCGCGTGCAGGCGAGCTACGGGCCGAACTATCAGCGGCTCGCCACGGTGAAGAAAAAGTACGACCCGACCAATCTTTTCCGTGTGAACCAGAACATCCGCCCCGCGGCGTGATATAAGCCTCCCCGGCGCCAGGCGTTGCGTGACGTTTGACCCGCGTCACGCAACGTTTTTCGTTTCTGCTGCGTATGAGACCTCAATGCACCCGTTCGACATTGCCCTGAAGCACGCCAAAGCCTTCCGCGCCGGCCTTCGCGACCGGGCGCCCCGGCCAACCATCGCGCCCAAAGACATGCTCGCGCGCTTCGCCGGACCGACGCCCGAGCGCGGCGAAGATGGTGCGGCGATCATCGAAGCGCTCGCGGAAGCCGCCGAGCCCGGCCTCATGGCGATGGCTGGCCCGCGCTTCTTCGGCTGGGTGATCGGCGCCTCGCACGAAACCGGCGTCGCCGCCGACATGCTGACCAGCGCCTGGGGACAGAACGCCGGCATGTATGCCGGCACGCCCGCCGCCGCTGTTGCGGAGAAGGTCGCCGGCGATTGGTTGCTCGATATTCTGCGCCTGCCGAAGGAAAGCTCGGTCGGCTTCGTCACTGGCGCGACCATCGCGAACTTCGTCGGCCTCGCCGCTGCGCGCAACGAAGTGCTGCGCCGCGTCGGCTGGGACGCGGAAGCGAAAGGCCTGCAAGGCGCACCACGCGTGCGCGTGCTCATCGGCGCCGACGCGCACACCACCGTTTACGCCTCACTGCGCTTCCTGGGCTTCGGCTCGGAAACGGCAGAACCGATCGCGACTGACGATCAGGGCCGCATCAAGCCCGAGGCGCTCGCGCGCGCGCTGGCGCAGGGCGAAGGACCGGCCATCGTCATTGGCCAAGCAGGGCAGATCAACACCGGCGCATTCGACCCGATCGGCGAGATGGCCAAGGTGTGCCGCGCGCACGGCGCGTGGCTACACGTGGACGGCGCGTTCGGCCTGTGGGCGCGCGCCGTACCGGAGATGGCGCCGATGGTCTAGGGCCTCGACCAAGCCGACTCATGGGCCACGGACGGCCACAAATGGCTTCAGCTTCCCTACGATTGCGGCCTCGTGTTCGTGCGCGATCGCGACGCACATCGCCGCGCCATGACCATCGCCGCAAGCTATCTGCCGAAAGGCGGCGAGATCGAGCACGATCCCTCGCTCTACGCGCCCGAACTCTCACGTCGCGCGCGCGGCTTTGCGGCGTGGGCGGTGATCAAAGCACTCGGCCGCGAAGGCATCGCGCAAATGGTGCGCAATCATTGCGCGTTCTCAAAGCGTGTGGCCGCGCAAGTCAGCAAAGAGCCGGGCATTCACGTCTTGAATGACGTCGTGCTCAACCAAGTCATCCTCGCCTTCGGCGATGGCGATCTCGAAGCGCAGAACGCCGCCACGCGCGCCGTTATCGAACGGCTGCAGCAGGACAACATCGTCTTCGCCGGCGGCAGCGGCTGGCGCGACCGCTGGGTCATGCGCCTCTCCATCATCTCGCTGCGGCTAACGGAAGCTGACATGGATCGCCTGGGCGACGCCATCATCGCCGCCTGGCGCGCTGTGAGACCAAGATGAAATATGACTCCATCCTCGATACGATCGGCCGCACGCCGATCGTGAAGCTCGCCAACCTTGCGCCGAAGAACGTCGAGGTGTTCGCCAAGATCGAGAGCTTCAATCCTGGCGGCTCGGTGAAGGACCGCCTCGCGCTCGCGGTGATCGAAGACGCCGAACGCAGCGGCGCGCTGAAGCCCGGCCAGACCGTGATCGAAGCGACCAGCGGCAACACCGGCATCGGCCTTGCCATGGTGTGCGCGCGCAAGGGTTATCCGCTCGTCATCGTCATGGCGGAGAATTTCTCCATCGAGCGCCGCCGCCTGATGCGCTTCCTCGGCGCCAAAGTCGTGCTGACGCCAGCTGCCGACAAAGGCTCGGGCATGCTGGCGAAAGCCGTCGAGCTTGCTGAGACGCACGGCTGGTTCTTGACGCGCCAGTTCGAAAATGAAGCCAACGCCGAAGTTCACAGCCGCACCACTGCGCAGGAAATCCTCGCCGACTTCGAAGGCGAACGGCTCGATTATTGGGTCACCACGTTCGGCACCGGCGGCACGCTGAAGGGCGTCGCGCGCGCGCTGAAGAAGACGCGGCCCGAGATCAAGATCGTCGCCGCCGAAGCCGACAATTCGCGTGTGCTCGGCAGCGGCATCCCGCAGCCGCCGCCTGTCGGGCGCCTCACCACGAGCCATCCCTCGTTCCGCCCGCACCCTATCCAAGGCACTGGCGCGGACTTCATCTCCAAGCTCACGCAAGACGTGCTCGACGCACACTGGATCGACGAGATCCTCCCCGTGAATGGCGGCGATGCGCTGCGGCTCTCGCGCGAACTCGCGACGCGTGAAGGCATTTTCGCCGGCATCTCCGCCGGCGCCGCGGTTGCAGGCGCGCTGAAGATTGCGGCTAGAGCGCCGGATGGCGCGCGCATCCTCTGCATGCTGCCCGACACCGGCGAGCGCTATCTCTCCACGCCCCTCTTCGACGATGTCCCCGTCGACATGACGGAGGAAGAAGACGCCATCTCGCGCTCAACGTCGCTCTGCCGCTTCGACCTGCCGCGTCCGGCGGCGCCTGCTGCCGCCACCGCAACAGCGCCCGTCGATCAGGAGGCCGCACGTTTCGTCGAAAGCGCGCTCAGCGACGCAAAACAGCCCGTCGTCATGTTCGCGCTTGAATGGTGCGAATTCTGCTGGGCGGTGCGTAAGCTCTTCAAGAGCTACGGCATCCCCTATCGCTCCGTCGATCTCGACTCGATGGCGTACCAGGAGAACGACTGGGGCGGGCGCATCCGCAACGCCGTGCGTGCGCGCACCGGCATGCAGACCATTCCGCAAATCTTCATCGGCGGCGAAGTCATCGGGGGCGCCAGCGAGATTTTCGAAGCTGCGCGCGCCGGCGACATGCAGCAGCGCCTGCGCGACGCGCACGTTGATTTCAACGCAAACGCCAAGGTCGATCTGCCGTCGCTCCTGCCGAAATGGCTGGCCGCGAAGGAACCGACGTAGCTCCGTAAGAAACTTAACGCCTGGTTTCGGACGTTTCCCAATCGCCCGTGATGTAAGCGCCTGCGCTGCCGTCCTCAAGCCGCTTGCGATCGCGGACGACAATCGCGCCGCGATGTAGCGCGATCACGCCAGTGCGTTCGAGTTTCTTGGCTGCAACGGAGACTCCGGCGCGCCGTACGCCGAGCAGGGCTGCGAGACGCTCATGGGTTAGGTGCAGCTCATCGCCGTCAACCCGATCGTGCATCATGAGCAGCCAGCGCACGACCCGAGCATCGAGTGTCGCGCGCGCATTGCTCTGCGCTTCGCGCATGACCTGCAGCAGCAGCTTCAGAACATACTGGCCTATGGCATTGCGGAACGAGGGGCTTTGATTCATCGCGTCGCGAATTGCCGCGACGCTCGTGCGCCGCGCCGTCCCCGGGGTGATCATCTGCACATCGTACGGACTGAGCTGAGCACCCAAGAGCGTAGGCACGCCAACGACTCCCTCACGCCCGATCATGCCAACTTCGACGCCGCCGTCTCCGGCGGTCGCGCACGCGACCCCGCGTTCGATGAAATAGACGTGGTCCGCAACTCGCCCGCGCCGTTCCAGCCGTTGCTCACGGGGCAGTTCCACGAGTTGGAGATGCGGCGCCAAGAGCGCTGAATCGGCGTCACTCAACGCCAACAGGATGGAGTTCCGTGTGTGCTCCATGGTCTCGTACAGCGTGCAGTTAGGTCGATCGCGCGGAGTTCCTCAAAGACCCCACACCGCCGAAAAGCCTTACTTAAGCTTCCGGTTCCCAATCGATAATGCGGATGGAACAGTGCGAAGCCGATTTGCGAAATGATCATTACGCCGGCGCCACAGGCGGTTGCCGATCGGGTCGACGCGCAAGACCAATCGGGGCCTTCAGCCTAGATCGTCCATTAAACCAAGCGCTTGCCATTGGCCGGTTGATGGACTCTTTTGCCCGACGGATGAATTCGCCCCCCACCCCAGGCGCGCTGATGTGTGCGGAAGCCGCCGTCGCGCATGAAGCCGTGCGTAGGCAGATCGCAAGTGGGCGGTTCGCAGAACTGGGGGGGCGCCTGCGTGCTCTGAAACCGCGTGTCGTCGTCACCTGCGCGCGGGGCAGTTCCGATCACGCGGCGACGTTCACGAAGTATCTGATCGAAACGCGCGCCCACGTTCTCACGGCGTCGCTCGCGCCGTCGATCGCCTCGATCTACCGCGCCGAAACCATGCTGCAGGGCGCGCTTGTGCTGCTCATCTCGCAATCCGGCGCCAGCCCCGATCTCCTCGCCACCGCCGAATCTGCCAAGCGCGCCGGCGCCTTCGTGCTCGCGCTGGTCAACGCAGAGAACGCACCGCTTGCCGCTATCGCGCATGAGACGCTGCCGCTCTGCGCCGGCCCAGAGCGAAGCGTGGCGGCGACAAAGTCCTTCCTCGCCTCTCTCTCCGCGCTGATCGGCCTCGTCGCCCACTGGACTGAGGACAACGAACTCATCGCCGCCCACACCGCCGCCCCGGACCTGCTGCAAAGGGCGTGGACACTGGATTGGAGCGCGGCGACGCCAACGCTCGCGCAGGCGAGCAGCCTCTACGTCATCGCGCGCGGCATCGGTTTTGGGGCCGCCGGCGAAGCGGCGCTGAAACTGAAGGAAACCTGCGGTCTGCACGCCGAAGCCTACAGCGCCGCCGAAGCGCGCCACGGGCCCATGGCACTCGTCGCGCCAGGCTTTCCCCTCCTCCTGTTCGCACAGGACGATGAGGCCGGAGCGAGCGTCTCCGAATTCGCCGCGGACGCCGCCGCGCGCGGCGCGCGAGCCTTCATCGCCGGCGTAAGCGCGCCAGGGGCTACCCGGTTGCCAACGCTTCACGCAGATGTTGCCCTACAGCCCATGCTGGCGATTCAGAGCTTCTACCGCCTCGCGCACGACGTCGCCCTCGCGCGCGGCCGCAACCCCGACGCGCCCCCGCACCTCACCAAGGTGACCGAGACGCTATGACAGCTCTCATCAACGCACGCGTGCTAACGCCGCAAGGTCTGCAAAACGGCCTCGCTGTGCTCGTCGCTAACGGACGCATAGCCGACATCTGCCCCACCGCATCCGCACCGAGCAGCGAAGCGAAGGAAGATCTCGCCGGCGGCATCCTCGTTCCCGGCTTCATCGACGTGCAGGTCAA
>JAEWNX010000285.1 GCA_023461135.1 Pseudomonadota bacterium | reverse complement strand
CTCCTACATTGGCGCTGCGATTCAAGAGAACATCAGCGGCATCCTGATTGACCAGAACTCGCACATGGTCGGCACGGACCGCGTCTACGATTTCGAACCCGCCATCTATTTCTGGATCGGCTCGTCCATCGTTTCCATGCTGCTCGCCGCGACGCTGTGGCGCGCCAAGCTGCGCGACTGATGAGCCCGATGCTCACCGCCATGACGGATGCCGCTCGCGCCGCGGGTGAAGGGCTCATGCGCCAGCGCGCACGGCTCAAAGATCTGCAGATCGACGACAAGGGGCGCGGCGATTTTGTCTCCGTCGCCGACCTCGAAGCTGAAGAAACCATTCGCAAGGCGCTGACAACATTTGCCCCAAGCTACGGTTTCCTCGGCGAAGAAGGGGGCCGCTCCGGCGGCAGCGATGAACTCACTTGGCTCGTCGATCCGCTCGACGGCACCACAAACTTTCTCTGGGGCACGCCGCTTTTCGGCATGAACCTCGCGCTCGCCCGCGGTAGTGACGTGCTTGCTGCGGTGATCCATTTGCCGGCGTTAAATGAGCTTTACTGGTGCGAGAAGGATGCCGGTGCGTACCTCAACGGCGAACGAATCCACGTCTCTGCGCGCACGCGCATCTCAGAGTCGGTGATCGCTATCGGCATCCCGCACGCCGGTAAGAAAGGTCATCCGCGTTTCCACGCCGAGTTCGCGCGGCTCACCACGCAAGCCGTGGGCATGCGCCGCACCGGCGCCGGCTCCGTCGATATGAGCTTCGTCGCAAGCGGCCGCTTTGACGCGTACTTTGAGCGCGTGGTCACGCCATGGGACATGGCGGCCGGCGCGGCGCTCATCATCGAGGCCGGCGGCGTCGCCAAGACGGCCGATGGCGGCCCGCTGGATCTTTACGGCGACACGGTGTGCGCCGGTCCCGCGCCGCTGGTCGACGCATTGATCGAAGAAAGCCGTCAGGCAGGTAAAGACCTCGCCGTGAAAGAGGGAAGAGCATGACGCAGAACGCGCCGCATCGCCGTTCCATGCTGAAGCGCGCCGCGTGGCTCGCCGCGTCGCTGCCGTTTGCGCCACAAGCCTGGGCGCAGACGCTGGGCTATCCGCGCACATTGCAAGGCCCGATGGTCGGGGGGCCGACGGCCAACTCCATCCGGGTCTGGGCGCGCGTCAGCGGAACGTTCGATGTCGTGCTGGAAGTGTCGCCGACGCGCGACTTCGCCGAGCTTCGTGCATCGACGCCGGCGCGAGCGGACTCAAGCACCGACTTCACTGCGGTTACCGTGGTGGCCGGCTTGTCGCCCGCCACGTCCTACTATTATCGCCTGCGCATCGACGGGGTGCTCGACCGCTACCAGCCGCTGCCGTACCGCACGCGCACTGCGCCGCGCGGCCGTAGTGGCTTCCGCGCCGCCTTCGGCTCCTGCGCACGTTTGCAGATCGACACCGAGCAGCGCATCTTCAGCGTCGCCCAAGCGCTCGAGCCGGACCTCATGTTCTTCCTCGGCGACAACATCTACGCCGACTCCACAGAGCCCGCCGCGGTGGCCGATCTCTATCGCCGTCAGCGTGAGATCGAGCGCCTCAAGCCGCTGATTCGTTCCACCCCAAGTCTCGCAATTTGGGACGACCATGATTTCGCGATCAATGATTCTGATCGCACTAACCCGATCCGCGAACAATCGCTGGCGTTGTTCAAACAATACTGGGCCAACCCTTCAGCTGGGCTGCCCAACACACCCGGCATTTTCTTCAAGTACGCATACGGTGGCGTCGACTTCTTTTTCCTCGATGGCCGTTACAATCGCGACGCGGCCGATAATCCCGATGTTCCAGGTAAAACCATGCTCGGCGCCGAACAGAAAGCCTGGTTGAAGGACGAACTGCGCGCCAGCCGCGCGCCGTTCAAGGTGCTGGTGTCGGGCGGTGGTTTCTCCAAGGCCGAACGTGGCGGCGATTCATGGGCCGTCTATCAGCACGAACGCGACGAGATTTTTGACTTCATCCGCGACTATCGCATTGAAGGCGTCTTCGGCATTTCCGGCGACAGCCACATGGGCGAACTCAATTGCGTGCCGCGCTCGGAGCAAGGCGCGTACGATTTCTACGATCTCTGCTCATCGCCGCTCGCGAACCTGCCGGACCTCGACTTCGTCGATCAAATGCCTGAAGTGCGCATTCGCAGCCCGTGGACCCGCAGCTGCAATGTCGGCCTCCTCGACTTCAATTTCGATGAAGGCCCCCAGCTCACCTACACGCTGTACAATATCTATGGCGCACCCGCGTGGGGGGCTCTGGTCCTGACGCCGGCCGATCTGCGCAACGGCGCCTCAACCTGGCGACACAAGATCGACCAACGCGAATTGGTCCGGCTTGAGCGCTACCGGGCTGGCGGCGCGTATTACGACCCGGACGCGCAGACAGAGTGAGCCGATCGTCGCCTATCGGCGGTCCTCTTCAGTTGAGATTGTTATGTCCGCTGTTGGGATGAAGCGGAATTGCCTGTGGTCCGACGTCGGAAATCCGCGTTAAAACCGCCACTTGTTTCTGAACGCTCAACGGCGGAGTTCGGCGAATTCCTGCCCGAGCGGGATTCGTATCGAACGGCAACGGCGGTGCGCTTTCCGGCCGCTGAACGACATCAACGCAAGCCAAGATGAACAACGTTGTCGCGCCGATGTTCGGCGACGATTTGCTGAAGCAGCTCAGCCCAAGCCGAAAGCGCGGCGCGCTTCTCCCGGTCGTAATCGTGGCGATTATATACCGCGGTGACCGCGGGGCCGTTACCGGCGTGTCCGAGGACGGCGCTAATGACGTGCGGCGCCACGCCAATCCGCTCGGACGCCAGATATGTCGCCATTGTGCGACGCAAATCGTGCGGTGTGGCGCGTGGGATCTTGGCGAAGTCGGCAATGCGCTGCATCGCGCGCGTCAGGCTCGCTCGCCGCATAGCCGAAGCCGGGTCACGCGCATTTGGGAAGGCGGGGCCAGCCCAGCTTTCGGGCGACGTGCCGAATCCTCCCTCTATCACCGCCCAGGCAGCGTCGGACAACGGCACCGTGTGCGCCCGCTTACCCTTGAAGCGCCGGGCTGGGATGACCCAGCTGCGTGCGGCGATATCGATTTCGTCGGTATGGAGGCCAGCGATATCGCCGGCGCGCGCGCCAGTGAGCAACGCCAGTTTCAGACCTGCGCACATGCGTGACGACACCGTAACCTCTGCCCGCATAGGTGCCGCATCCAGCGCGCGCCAAAGAGCCTTCAACTCGACGTCGGAGAGGACGCGATCGCGGCTGGTCTCCGCGAATAGCCTGCCGACATGCGCCAGCGGCGACGCCGGGATGATATCGTCCTCGACCGCGAGATTCAGCATGCGCCGCAAGAGCGCGAGCGCGCGATTGGCTTGCACCGGTGCGGTGGCGCCGATCTCGCGTAGTGCCGCTCGCACCGTGGCGCGGTCCAGATCGGCCAGAAGATGTTCGCCCAAGCCCGGGCCGATACGCCTGTCCCACAGCCAGGTCTGGTAGGCGGCTGTGCTGGCGCGCTTGGCGGGCAGTTGCTCGCGCGCGTAGAGGCGCCAAAGATCGGACAGAGCTTGCGGCTTCTCATAGCGAGCGTGGCGCGCGCTGCGGCGCTGGACTGTTTTTTCGCGCGCGGGATCGCGGTTGTCAGCGACCTGACCCAAGGCCTTGAGGGCCGCTGCGCGCGCCTTCTCCAGCGACAGGGCCGGAAAGCAACCGAGTGTCAGGCGCCGCTGTTGACCGGCCAGACTGCGGTAGCGTAGCGCCCAACTCTTCACGCCTGCGGCGGACACGCGCAATGACAGCCCGCGCACGACATGATCGGCAAGTTCGAGTCGTCTTCCGGGCTGCGGTTTGGTGGTTTCGACAATGCGTGCCGTCAGTGGTTTCATCGTTTCGTTCCCCATGCCC
>JAEWNX010000284.1 GCA_023461135.1 Pseudomonadota bacterium | reverse complement strand
GGATGAGCCATGGCGGCGGCGTTACACGCTTTGTCGAAGTGGGCGCCGGCAAACAGCTCTCCGGCATGGTCAAGCGCAATGCGCCCGACGCCGAGACGCTGGCGCTGAACGAGCCCGCGGATCTGGAAGCGTTCGCGAAGACGGTGTGATGCGCCAGGTTGCGCTGCTTCGCGGCGTCAATCTCGGCAAGCGCCAGGTCATCATGTCCGAGCTGCGCGCCGTGTGCGAGGACGCGGGTTTCACTGATGTGCGCACGCTGCTCGCCAGCGGCAATCTCGTGCTTGGCTCGAAGGTCAAAGGCGCGCGCCTCGAAAGCCTGCTCGAAGCCGTGATCAAGAATGGGCTTGGGCTTGATACGGACGTCCACGTCCGCACCGCGGCCGAACTCGAAGCGATCATAGATGCGAACCCGTTCACGTCGTTCGCAAAAACCAACCCGAATTTTCTCGTCGTCCACTTCATGCGCGCGAAAGCGACCGCGGCGGAGTTGGAAACGATGGAGAAGACAGCGCTAACGGGCGAAGAGTGGAAGCAGGGCAAAGGCTGCCTCTACATCAAGTTTCCCAAGGGCCAGGGGCCGTCGAAGCTGAAGACGCCCAAACTCACCACCGCCCGTAACTGGAACACGGTGACGAAGCTTGCCGCGATGGCGCGCGGGGACTAAGCGAACCCGAAAGAGGGCACGCTCATGTTCGACCTTTCCGGCAAAACCGCGCTCGTCACCGGCGCTTCGGGCGGCATTGGCGGGGAGATCGCCAAGGCGCTCGCCGCGCAAGGCGCGCGCGTGGCGCTCTCTGGCACGCGCGTCGACGCTCTGGAGAAGCTGCGCGCGGTCATGGGCGGCGATCACCCCATCACGCCATGCAACCTTTCCGACAGCGCCGCCGTCGACGCGCTCGTCGGCCAAGCCGAGCAGACGCTCGGCGGACGACTCGACATTCTCGTCGCCAACGCCGGCGTCACCAAGGACGGCCTCATGCTGCGCATGAAGGACGACGATTGGCAGACGGTGCTGAAAATCAATCTCGAAGGCTATTTCCGCCTTTCCCGCGCAGCCTTGCGCAACATGATGAAAAACCGCTGGGGCCGCATCATCGGCATCACGTCTGTCGTCGGCGTCACCGGCAATCCGGGGCAGGCGAACTACGCCGCCTCAAAAGCCGGCATGATCGGCTTCACCAAAGCGCTCGCCGCCGAAGTCGCGAGCCGCAACGTCACGGCGAATTGCATCGCGCCAGGATTCATCGCCTCGCCGATGACCGACGTTTTGAACGAGGCGCAGAAAACCGCGCTCCTGGGCAAAATCCCCGCAGGCCGGCTTGGTACGGGCGCGGATGTCGCGGCGGCCGCTGTTTATCTGGCCAGCGAGGAAGCCGCTTACATGACGGGCCAGACGCTGCACGTGAATGGCGGAATGGCGATGATCTGAACCCGGGCGCCAGCCATCCGCGGCCGGGGCGGCCTAAAGGGTCGCCCAGAAGCGAAAAAGGCTTGCACCGGGGCCAACCTGTGGTCAAAAGGCCGCTTAACGTGGCCCGAACGGCCGCGATCGAGAATTCCTGACCTGGCGAGGCGTTGAATGTCGGACGTGTTCGAGCGCGTAAAAGCGATTGTCATCAAGCATCTCGAGGCGCCGCCGGAGAAGGTGACCGAGAAGGCTTCGTTCATCGATGATCTGGGCGCGGACAGCCTCGACAACGTCGAACTCGTGATGGCGTTCGAAGAGGAATTCGGCATCGAAATCCCGGACGACGCCGCCGAGCACATCCAAACCGTCGGCGACGCGGTGAAGTTCATCTCGGAGAAGCAGGGCTAACGCCCTGAGCGCCCCCATGGCGAGGCGCGTCGTCATCACTGGCATTGGGCTCGTGACCCCGCTGGCCGCCTACCGGGAGGCCACCTGGGAGCGGCTGATCGCGGGTAAGTCCGGCGCCAACAAGATAGAGCACTTCAAGGTCGATGACCTGCCGTGCCGCATCGGCTGCCTGGTTCCGCGCGCGGACGGGCGCGGCGGTGGCGCTGGCGATGAAGCCGCGTTCAATCCCGACACCATCATGTCGGCGAAAGAGCAGCGCCGCATCGATGACTTCATCCTTTACGGCATCGCCGCCGCGGAAGAAGCGGTCGCGGATTCCGGCTGGAAGGCCGAAACCGATCACGACAAGGAACGCAGCGGCGTTCTGATCGGCTCGGGCATCGGCGGCATCGATTCCATTGAACGCAACGCACTGCTGCTCGACCGCGACGGTCCGCGCAAGATATCGCCCTTTTTCATTCCAAGCGCGCTGATCAATCTGGCGAGCGGCCACGTCTCTATCCGCCACGGCTTCAAAGGGCCGAACCATTCCGTCGTCACGGCATGCGCCACGGGCGCTCATGCGGTCGGCGACGCTGCACGTCTCATCGCGCACGGCGACGCGGACGTGATGGTGGCGGGCGGCGCCGAGGCGGCTATTTGCCGGCTCGGACTCACAGGCTTCTGTGCGCTGCGCGCGGTGTCCTCGGGCTTCAACGAAACGCCGGAAAAGGCTTCGCGTCCGTACGACAAGGACCGCGACGGCTTCGTCATGGGCGAGGGCGCGGGCTGCGTCGTGCTGGAAGAATACGAGCACGCCAAGGCGCGCGGCGCGAAAATCTACGCTGAAGTGAAAGGCTACGGCCTCTCCGGCGACGCCCACCACATCACCGCGCCTGCCGATGACGGCGACGGCGGCTATCGCGCGATGAAGGCGGCGTTGAAAGACGCAGGCATGGCGGCGAGCGATATCGATTACGTCAACACGCACGGCACCTCGACGCCGCTCGGCGACGAGATCGAACTCAAGGCTGTAGAACGCTTGTTC
>JAEWNX010000283.1 GCA_023461135.1 Pseudomonadota bacterium | reverse complement strand
CGCGTAGGCTTGAAGCATCGCGCGCACGCCTCCCCGCACGAGCTGTCGGGGGGCGAACAGCAGCGGGGGGCGCTCGCGCGCGCGCTGGCGCCGAAGCCGCGCGCCGTATTGCTGGACGAGCCGTTCTCCGGTCTCGATCCGGTTCAGCGCGCTGAACTGCGCGACGCTTCGCTCGCTACGCTCGCGGAGACGCGCACCACAACCTTATTCGTGACCCACGATGCAGGCGAGGCGCTGCTAGTGGCGGATCGGCTCGCCATCCTCAAGGGCGGCAAGCTCTTGCAGGAGGGCCTCCCGCGCGAGGCTTACGATCAACCTGCGTCCATCGACGCCGCGGCGGCGCTGGGCCCGATCAATGTGTACGAAGGGCGCGCCGAGAACGGCGTTATCGTCACGCCGTTCGGCGCTATCGCATCGCCTAGCCTCAACCCCGGGGCCGCCGCGCGCGCCGCGGTCCGGGCCGAAGCCCTCGCGTTGACGCCGGGGGCGCGCGCGCGCGTCCTGGAGGTGCGGCCACACGGCGCGCACGATCTCGTCCGCATCGAAGCCAGCAACGTGATCTGGCGGGCGCTTGTGCCGGCGCGCACGCCCCTGGGCGAGACGGTCGATGTTGCGATTCACCCGGTCGGTGCGTTCGCGTTCTCGTCCTGAGCGGATTTGCGCACGATGAAGCGGCGGCGTTCCAGGCGCCGCTGCACGAGCAGCTTCAGGCGCATCCGCCAGGTTTCGGCTTCCCAGGCGAGTTCGCGCGCCGCGGCGGGCTCGAGGGCGCCGCCTTGCGTCAGGCGTTCGCCAAGCGCCTTGAATGATGCGCGCGCCATGGCGAGGAATTCATCCGTCAGGTCCTCATCCGCTTCGATCGCGAATCCCGCATCGGTGAAGAATTGCAGGATGTCGCCATGCGCACGAATCTGAGGCTCGGCAAAGGATGACGCAAACGCCGTTTTCAGGTCGTCCGCGCGCAGACCGACATAGGTCTCCACGACGGCGCACGCGCCCGGCTTCAGGCACTTCATGATCTGCTGCGCCAAGTGCGGAGGATAGCCGCAATAAGCGAAGTCGTCGGTGCTTAGGAGGCCGTCATAGGCGCTCTGCGTAAACACGTGCGCCTCGAGATCGATGCGGGCAACGGAGACGCGGTCGGTCAGGTTCGCCTTGGCGACGCCGTGCTTCAACGCTTCAAGCGTCTCTTCACGCCATTCGAATACTTCAATCTTCCCAGAGTGGCCGTCAGCGAGCGCGATAACGGGTGCGGCTAGGCCGGGGCCGAGCACCGCGAGCACGCCTTCCGGCTTGAGGCCGACGCGCGCGGGTTCGAGGCTGTCCGCAGTCGCGTCGCCTGGACGCACGCGACCTTCGCCCCAAAGCGTCGCCAGCGCCGCGAGCCGCGGCGGCAATTCGAATTCGGGTTCGTCGAAGAGTTCGGCCTCTGCGGCGGAGTCATTGGCGGCTTCTTCTGAGAGCTTGGCTTCAATGTCCGCGACCGCCGCCTCTTCGTTGAACTCCTCGCCTTCCCACCAGGCACGGAATTTGGCTCGCGTAATCGCGAGCTTTCGTTTGTCAAACAAAGTCTTAATGGCCAGCGCCATAGCGCAGCCAGCCTAGGCTCGCGCCGTTAATTATTTGCTTGGACCACCGGGAGAAGCGGCGGAGCCTGGGACGGCAAAGGCGCGTCCGGATCCGCAACGAAGCTCAGGATGTCCGCGTAAACGACCTCGCGCTGCAAGTCGCGCAACAGCCAGTGCCAGCCGTTTGCATAGAGCGCCGTCCGCGCGCCGGGCGGCAAACGGCGCGCTGCGGCGAGGGCGGAGGCGCGCGGGATGATCTGATCATGCGCCCCATAGAGGAAGAGCACGTCGCCGTGGAGATTGGCCGAGCGGTCGGAAGCGGTCTCCATCAGTCCGACGAGCCCATACACGGCGTCGATGCGGGTTTGCCAGATCATGTACGGGGCCCGGCCGGCCTGGATCAGCGCTTCGCGATTGTCGGAGGCGATGCGTGTGCGAACGACGCTGCGCGGCGGCTCGACGGCGCGCCATGGGAAAGTGTGCGCGCCAACCCAGAGCGCAAGCGCGTACTGATTAGGCAAGGTCGACCATCCCCAGACAGCGGGAGCGACAAGAATGACGCGATCGATGTCGGGCGCATCTTCGGCGCCGAACGTGGCGATCGCCGTCGCCGCACCCATGGAATCGCCGACGACGGCGATGATCGCGTTCGGATGTGCGCGGCGCGCCAGCAAAATGGCGGTGCGCAAGTCTTCGGTCATCAGCCCTTCGCCGCCCCATACGCCGCGGTTGGGAGAACGGCCGAAGCCGCGGGCGTCATAGGCGTAAAGCGCAACGCCGCGCCCCGCGAACCACGGGCCGGCCAGGTAAAAAGTGTTGGCGTAATCGTTCATGCCGTGGAGGCCGATGATCACCGCAGTCGGCTCTTGCCCATCCGGCGGAAGCCACGCGGTGAGGCCGAGCGGCGTGCCGTCAAAGCTGATGAAACGCTCGGCGGCGATGTCGAAGCGCGGACCAGCAAAGCCGTCGAGTTGCGATTGCGCACGCTGCACTGTCGGCGCGCACGCCGCGAGCAGCATCAATGCAAGGCAGACGATACCCTGCGCCGCAGCTCGGGCAGCAACTCTTCTTCGAACCAGGGATTGCGCTTCAGCCATGCACTGTTCCGCCACGACGGATGCGGCAAAGGCATGACGTCATGAGGATATGTGCGCCACGCGCGCACTGTTTCCCCCAGCGTCCGCTTCACCGCAGCGCCCAAATGATAGCGGTGCGCATAGGCGCCGACCAAGAGGGTGAGGCGCACATTTGTCAGTAACGGCAACAGGCGCGGACGCCACTTAGGAGCGCACTCGCGGCGCGGCGGCAAATCCGCGCCGTTGACGATTCCGGGATAGCAGAAACCCATCGCCGCCACGGCGATATTGCGTTTGTCGTAGAACGTTTCGCGGTCGAGCTGCATCCAGTCGCGCAGGCGATCGCCCGAAGGATCGTTCCAGGGAATGCCGCTTTCGTGCACCCGCCGTCCCGGCGCCTGGCCGGCGATGAGGATTTTGGCTTGCGGATGCACCCAGACGACGGGACGCGGCTCGTGCGGCAGCGCGCAGTTCCGGCACGCGGAAATTTCCGTGACGAGCTGGTCGAGATCGGAGCTTGGCGGCTTTTTCGCCATGCCAGGAGATAGCGATGCGCATGAGTTGGCGTCTAGGAGGTGCGGCAGTCTGGACAACCGGCTGGCGCACAGCAAAAGAGACGCCATGAAGCTCCGCAAAGGCGTGCTCCCGCTGATCCTGTTCGCGCTCGTTTTCGCGGCGTGGGCGATCTACACCGTCGTCAGCAACGATCCCGTTCCCATGGAAAACGGCGAGTCGATCTTCGATCAGCCTTAGGGCTGGTTTTCGGCGCGGCAGCGCAAGCGCACGGCCGGAATGACGCCGACATCGATCTCGATATGCGCGCACTCGAACCCAAGCACTTTGAAGCGCCGATGCGCGTCGCCTGCGCGTTTCAGTACGCTCAGCATCGAACCGCCGATGGGATTGTCCTTGAGCGCTTCGCGCGCGGCCGCGATGTCCGCCTCGCTCGCCTCCGAGGGCACAAAGTGCGCAATGATCTTCGGCGTGATGCCAAGCTCGATTTCAAACTCGCGCAACAGGTAACCAGCTTGCCGCAAGGCCGGAAGCGCGCGGCGAAAGCCGGCCATGCTTTGGTCAAGCTTCTCCTCGCCGAACGCCTTGAGCTCAGCAAGCTTCTCGCCCGGCATCGCGGCGATAGTTTTGGCGTGTTCGACACTCGTCTTGGACGGCGGTTTCTCAGCCGGCGGATTGCGCGACGGCATGGCGCTCAGCTTCCCCGCTTCATCATCTCCCGCGCGATGATGAGGCGCTGGATTTCGCTGGTGCCCTCGTAGAGGCGGAAGATGCGCACGTCGCGATAGAAGCGCTCGATGCCGTAGTCGGCGACGTAGCCTGAGCCGCCGAAAATCTGCACCGCGCGATCGGCGACGCGGCCGACCATTTCCGAGCAGAAGAGCTTCGCCGCGGCCGCATCCATGGTGACGTCTTCGCCAGCGTCTCGCTTGCGCGCCGCTTCCAGCACCATGGCGCGCCCGGCATTCGCTTCGGCGCGACAATCGGCGAGCATGGCTTGGATCATCTGGAAGTTGGCGATGGGCTGACCGAACTGCTTGCGCTCGGCCGCATAGCGCACGCTTTCTTCGATCAAGCGCTCAGCGACGCCGACGCAGACGGAGGAAATGTGCAACCGCCCGCGATCGAGCACTTGCATCGCGATACGGAAGCCTTGGCCCTCTTCGCCAAGCCGGTTCTCGACCGGCACTTTGACGTTGTCGAAATTGATGTCGTGGATGTGAGCGCCCTGCTGACCCATTTTCTTTTCGGGTTTGCCGACCGAGACGCCGGGCATATCGCTCGGCACAAGGAAGGACGAAACGCCGGCGCCGCCTTTCAC
>JAEWNX010000282.1 GCA_023461135.1 Pseudomonadota bacterium | reverse complement strand
CAGCCGGACGGATAAGCGCGGCAGTCGCAAAGCGGCTGCCGCTTTTCGTTACGCCCTCTGGAATGGATAGAAAGCGCCGCCCAGCGGCAGGATGCGCGTGAGGTCGTCCAGCGCGCTTTGCGTTTCGCGCACGAGCGCCGGATCGCCGAGATCGGCGGGGGCCAGTTCTTCGCGGTAGTGTTTGACAATCCAAGCTTCGAGGTTTTCCGCAAGCGCATCGTCGAGGAAGAAGCCAGCGGCGGCGGCGTGCTTCTCCTCGTTCGTCATCGCGATGCGCAGCCGAAGGCATGCCGGGCCGCCGCCATTGCGCATGCTCTCGCGCACTTCGACGTACTCCACCCGCCCGATGACCGCGCCGGCGCGCGCGCTCTTTTCGGCGACGTACCCAGCCGTCTTGTTGTTCTCACGCACCTCTGTGGGGGCGATCAGGGTCAGGTTCTGTTCGCCCGGCAGACGCACGAGCTGCGAATTGAACAGGTAGGACGAGACGGCGTCTGCGAGCGAGACTTGCGCCGCTGGCACTTCGATGAACACCGGCTCGAACAGCCCGCGCGCCTTCTCGCGCACTTCGGCGTGGAGCGCGGCTTTGTCCTCGAAGGCGTGCTCGTGGTGGAAGAGCACGTGCTCGTGGGCGACGGCCACGACGTCGTTATGAAACGCGCCCGCATCAATTGCGGCGGCGCTCTGGCGCGCGAACACGGTGCGCTCCGGCGCAAGCGCGTGCCGGCGCGCAAGGGCGCGGCTTGCTTCCAGCGTCTGCCGCGCCGGGAAGCCGGCGCGCGTTTCGGCGGCCGTGCGCCCATAGACGAAAATTTCGAGGCCCGGCGCACCGTGCTCGGCGCACATGCGCATGTGGTTGGCCGCGCCCTCATCCGACAGCGCGCTGTGCGGCGTGAGCGCGGAGTGAATGGCGAAACGCTCTTCGTTCGGCATCAAGGCGCGGAGCGTGCGTTCGGTCTGCTCCGCTTCAAGGATCCGGTGAAGCATCGTCTGCAAGTTGGCGACGGAGGCGTGCAAACGCCGATCCGCGCAATCGGCGCTGGGGGAAATCGTCGCCGCATTCGCCGCCCACATCGCAGACGAAGCGAGCGCCGCGCGGGCAATGGTAGGCTCGGTGCGCCACGCCTGCTCCCAGACATCGCCATCGCTTCCAGCCAAGCCCAGCGAGCGCAGCCAGGTGACGTTCGGCCGCTCGTGCGGCGGCAGCACGCCTTGGCGCAAGCCGAGCGCGCGCAAGTGCTGCATTTTCTTCAGCCCTTGCAGCGCCGCATCGCGCGGACGCGCGACGGTGTCGCGATTGCGTTCGGAGGCAAGATTGCCCTCGGAGAGGCCCGCGTAATTGTGCGTGGGGCCGACCAGCCCGTCGAAGTTGATCTCCTCCGCGCCGCTCATTCAGGCAGACCGGGCGCGGGGATCGGCGCGGCGTTTTCGGAAAGCTGCGACGCCACTGGATACGCGACGTAGTCTGCCGCATAATACGCGCTAGGGCGGAGCGAACCGGAAAGGCCAGGCCCGCCGAACGGCAGCGCGCCGGATGCGCCTGTCGTCGGACGATTCCAGTTGAGCACGCCCGCGCGCAATTCGGCTTTCACGCGCGCCCAGAGCGCGGGATCGTCGCTGATGAGGCCGCCGGCGAGCCCGAAGCGCGTGGCGTTGGCGATGTCGAGCGCGTGGTCGAAATCGGTCGCCCGGTACACCTGCAGCACCGGACCGAACAATTCCTCGTCCGGCGGCGAAAGCCCGGTGACGTCGATGACGCCCGGATGCACGAACGCGCCGTCGCGTTTGATCGGCAGAATGGGCTTCGCGCCCATTGCGGTGAGCCCCTGCTCGAACTTCACCGCTCGGTCCGCGGCGTGCGCATTCACAAGCGGGCCCATAAACGGCTCCGGCGTCGCGTCGCTGCGATCGACGCGGATGTTGCGCGCAAGCTCGGTCACCGCCTGCAGGATCGCTTCGCCGTCCGCATTGTCGGGCACAATCAGGCGGCGCGCGCACGAGCAGCGCTGACCGCTGGTGGCGAAGGCGGAATGCGCGATGAGATTGGCGGCCGCTCTTACATCAACGGGCGGCCAGACGATCAGCGGATTGTTGCCGCCAAGCTCCAGCGCCAGCAGCATGTCGGGGCGCCCCGCAAACTTGCGGTGGATGAGCGCGCCGGTTTGCGCCGAGCCGGTGAAGAGAACGCCGTTGAGGCCCGATGCGTCGAGCAGCGCCGCGCCTGTCTCACGCGCGCCTTGCAGAAGATTGATCACGCCGGCGGGCAGCCCAGCTTCTTCCCACGCCTCAATCATGAGCGCGCCGACGCCGGGCGTAAGCTCGCTTGGCTTGAACAGGATCGTGTTGCCGGCGATCAGCGCGGGCACAATGTGGCCGTTGGGCAAATGGCCCGGGAAATTGAACGGTCCGAACACGCCGAGCACGCCGTGCGCATGGTGCGAGAGCACGGTGGCGCCGAAAGCGGTTTTCTCTTCCTTTGCGCCGGCGCGTTCGGCTTGCGCGCGGATGGACAGTTCGACCTTGCCGACCATCGCCTGTACTTCGCCGCGCGCATCCCACAGCGCCTTGCCCATTTCACGGCTGATGGTTTGCGCAATCTCTTCGCCGCGGCGCTTGATGACCTCGCCGAACTTGCGCGCAATGGCGGTGCGGTGTTCGAGCGGAAGCTTCGACCAGGCGGGAAACGCGAGCCGCGCCGCGGCCATCGCTTCGGAGACATCGTCCGCGGTGGCGGCGCGGCCCTCCCAGACTTTATCGCCGCTTGCCGGATCGTGCGAGGAGAAGAGCTCGCCACTGCCCCCGCGCCAAGCGCCGTCGATATAAAGTTCAGTCCGCATCGCTCACCCAGATCAGGGCTTCATCGCCATCGTTCAAGCGCAGCGCCGCCAACGTCGCAGGATCGATTTGGGCCACGCCGCCCGAAACCAGCGCCCGCCCAGCGATGCAGCGGAACTCGCTGGCGCGCGGGACGGCGACGAGCGCGCGATTGCCCCCGCCGATATCGACGTCCGTACGCACGCGTACAAGCCGCGCTTCCCTGCGCGTGCGTATGTGATCGCGCTGCGCCGTCAGGAGCGGGCCGCCGTCGAATATGTCGACGACGTTGGAGAAGCTGAACCCTTCCCACTCGAGCAGGCGGCGCGCGCCTTCTCCATCCTTGTGGCACTGACCGATCACCTCCCGCGCCGCCTGCGGCAAGAGGTCAATGTAGATCGGGTGCTGCGGCATGAGATCGAGGATGAATTGATTGTCTGTGGTCGCCGAAAGCTTGTCGGCTTCGGCGAAATCCATACGGAAGAAGTGACGCCCGACAGCCTCCCAGAACGGCGACACGCCGTCGGGCGAAACCACCCCGCGCAATTCGGAGACCACGCGGCTGTTGAAGCGCTGCGGGGCAGTCGCCATCAGCAAATAGCGGCTTTGGGCGAGCGCACGCCCGACCCCGCCGGCGCGATGTTCCGGGCGCACGAACAGCGAGCCGACTTCGGTGCAACCGGTGAAATCGTTGACGCCGATCAAGATGTCCATGTCGAATCGGCGATCGACGACGGGCGAGGACTGCGCTTCGGTGATGATGCGGAAATTGAAGAAGGGCGGAATCTTCCCGACGGTGGCTTTGACGCCGGCGCAGCCAACCAGCGCGCCGCTCGCAATGTGTTCGAGGGCGATGAAGTAGCGCTCAGGTCCAGGTGCGGCGATGTTCGCAGCGAAGCTCTGTTCCGACAAAGAGAGCTTCTCGGCCAACGCAGTGTCGTCGAGCATCAGACTCGTGAATCCGGGCCCGGCGATCTCGCGCAGTTGCTGGAAGCCTTGGAAATCTCGGGGACCCGCGGCGCGCATGACGTAGTTTGACTGGCTCACGAGCGAAGGCTCTTCACATCAAAGGCGCCGCGCTCCGTCGCGGCAAGCATCAGGAACGAGAGCTTCGCGCGTTCGGCAAAGCTCGCGATGAGCGCGAATTCCTCATCGCTGTGCAGGCCTCCCCCGCACGGGCCCAGCGTGTCGATGTTCGGACAGCCCGCGGCCGCCAGATTATTGCCTTCGCACACGCCGCCGCTTGGACGGAATTGAAGATCCAGCCCCAGCACGGCGCCCGCCTGGCGCGTCCATTCCTTCATTGTGCGCTGCGGGGCGTTCAGCGGCTTGGGCGCACGCGTGAAGCCGCCGTGCAGCGTGACGGCGATCCCGTCCCGCGCCGCGGCGGCGCTGACGACGCGTGCGACTTCCGCTTCCGCCCAGCGCGCGCTCTCAGCATCGGGCGCGCGCACATTGAAGCGCAACACCGCGCGCTCAGGCACCACGTTCACGGCGCCGCCGCCGTCAATCGCGCCGACGTTGAATGTCACCCCGTCGCGCTGGTTGTTGAGCTTATCCAAGGCAAGCGCTGCATCGGCAGCCGCCAGCACGGCGCTTCGCCCATCCGCAAACGCACGGCCAACATGGGAGGCGCGGCCCGTCAGCGCGAGACTGTAATTGGCCGAGCCCTTGCGCGCATCCACCAGCGCACCATCGGCCAGCGACGGCTCATACGTCATGCCGAAATGCGCGCGCGCGCCCAGGTCGGCGAGCAGCGGCGCGCTTGCGGGCGATCCGATTTCTTCATCCGGGCTAAGCAGCACCTCATAGCCGATGCGCCGCTCGCCCGGCGCGCGTTCGAAAGCTTCGAGCGCCGCAAGCATCACCGAGAGGCCGCCTTTCATGTCGGCGACGCCTGGGCCGCGCAGCGTTCCGCCTTCGCGCCACGGCTTTTGAAAGGGATGCGCAGCTGGAAACACAGTGTCGTAATGGCCGGTGAAGGCGAGCTGGATGGGGGCGTCAGGACGCACGCGCACGCGGATCGAGGCGCCGTGCTCGATGTCAGCAAGCGTTCCGTCCGGCCGCACGCGCTGCGACGGCGCGAGCGGCGCCTGTTCAATCGCGCCCGGCAAGACTGAGAAGGCGTCGAGCAGCAACGCGCGCATGCGTTCGAGGCCCGCCAGTTCGTAGGAGCCGGAATTCACCGTCGACCAGGCTTCGGTGCGGGCCGCCATGGCCTCGCCTTCAGCGTCTAGGTGGTCGAACAAAGGCTCGAGGCCCGCGCTCCAGGCGGGGCGCGTGGCGGTTGCTGAACTGGTCGACATGGCGCGGACCATGCCGAGGCGGGCGCCGAGTGTCCAGCCGCAGCGGGCGGGCGAACCGCGCAAAGTGAAACGGGCCCGGCTTTCGC
>JAEWNX010000281.1 GCA_023461135.1 Pseudomonadota bacterium | reverse complement strand
TGATTTCAGCCCAATCACCCTTTCGGGCGATTGCTTCGCACCGCTCTCAGCGCGACGTTCGCCCTCAACACCGCGAAACCACACGGGAGATTCGCATGGCAAAGGTCCTGGGCCTCGGCGGCCTCTTCTTCAAATCGGCGGACGCTGAAGCCACCCGCGCCTGGTACGCGCGCGTGCTCGGCATCGAGCCAACTGAATGGGGCGGCACGGTATTCATGCCGGCCGACATGGCCGCTCAGCCCGGCGCCGCAACTGTGTTCAACGTCATGTCGAGCGGGGACTACATCGCTCCCTCTGCCAACGAGTTCATGTTCAACCTAGTGGTGGACGATTTGGAGGGTATTCTCGCCCGCGCCAAAGCGCACGGCGTCGAGCCCATCAAGCTCCACCCCGACGAAGGCATGGGCAGCTTCGCCCACCTTCTCGACCCCGAAGGCCGCAAGATCGAACTCTGGCAACCCAAGCCGATGACGACTTAGCCCGCTCCACGCCCACAGAATTTCAATCACGCCTCGCGCACGAAGGACGACCCATGCTCCGCACCATCCTCATCTACGGCCTCATCGGCGGCCTCATCGTCGCCGTGCCGATGTTCTCCATCCTCGTCCTCAACGAAGACTCCCACTCCAGCACGAGTTCGATGATCACCGGCTATGCGCTGATGATCCTCGGCCTCTCCATGGTGTTCATCGGCGTCAAGAGCTACCGCGACAAAGTCAAAGGCGGCGTCATCAAATTCCTGCCCGCCTTCCTTTTGGGACTCGGCATCAGCTTCGCCGCCTCGCTGGTCTACGTGATCGGCTGGGAATTCGTGCTCTATCTCACCAACTACACCTTCGCGGCTGACTACGCCGCCTCCACCATCGCCGCCGCCGAAGCGAAGGGCATGGCCCCGGCCGAACTCGAAGCACTGCGCACGCAATACGCCGATTTCGAGCGCATGTACGCCAACCCGCTGTTCCGTCTGCCGATGACCTTTATCGAAATATTCCCGGTCGGCCTCATCGTCTCCCTGATCACCGCAGCGTTGCTGCGCAATCCAAGATTCTTCCCGGCGCGCGCCTAGTGTCACCGCTTTCTGCAAGGCCAGCTCAAAGGTGCGAAATGTAGGTCGCGCAGTAATACACGAAGGCAACATAAAGCGCGCCAATCGCAAGCCGTTGCACCCACACGCCGCGCCAGATCCAGGCGACCGCCGCCAGCCCTGCAAACGCGAAGCTGAGCAGCACCGCACTCTGAAAGCCTTGGATGAAGGAGTTCGCTACAGCGCCAAACAGCATATAGATGCAAAATGCGCCGGCGTACTTGCGGCGGTTGTCGTCGTGGAAGGCAACAAGGTCGATGCCGTCATTGATTTCTGCGGGCACGACGAGCCAGCTCACCAGATAAAGCACGGTGGCCGCGCTCAACATGAAAAGCACGAGCGTCAACGGCCACTCGGTGACCTCGCGCAGACCCCAGACAGAAACCCAATAATCCACGCAGGAGAAGACGATCAGCACCATCCAGAGCACATACACGAGTGAAAAGCGGACGCGTTTGGCCTGAATAAGCCGCGCCGCTCCCGTCAGAATATGCGTGAACGCCAGCGACACCACGATCGACAAAAGAACGCTGACGAATTCGAACGCTGTCATGACCAACCCCACCCATGTTGTAGGTGATGGCGCCACGGCGCGCTACGCCTGAGTGAAAGCGCTATTGCCCCGCGTGCCGATGCGCTAAAGCGAAGCACGCATGAGCGCCGATATTTACCAAACCGACTGCGTCGTCATCGGCGCCGGCGCCGTTGGCCTCGCCTGCGCCGCCGAACTCGCGCGCCGCGGCCGCGATTTGCTCGTGCTCGAATCGGCCAGCGCCATCGGGTCGGGCATCTCCTCGCGCAACAGCGAAGTCATCCACGCCGGCATGTACTACCCGACCGGCACGCTGAAGCATCGCATGTGCGTTCAGGGCCGGCGCAAGCTCTACGCCTATCTCGCCGCGCGCAACGTTGCTCACCGCAAGTTCGGCAAGCTCATCGTCGCCACCGACGCGGCCGAAGAAGCCAAGATCGCCGCCATCCACAAACTGGCGGCGGAAAACGGCGTCGAGAACTGCACGCTGCTTACCGCGGCCGAACTAAAGGCTCTCGAACCGCACCTGCACGGCGTCTCCGCCATGCTCTCGCCCGAGACCGGCATCGTCGACAGCCACGGCTATATGTTGGCCCTGCTCGGCGAACTGGAATCGCACGGCGGCTCACTCGCGCTCAACGCCCCGATCCTGCGCGGAGAACCCGTGCACGGCGGCGGCTTCGAAATCGAAATCGGCGGCGAGGCGCCTGCACGCATCCGCTGCGCCGCGCTCATCAATTCCGCCGGCCTCCACGCACAAGCGGTTGCGCGCGCGATCGCGGGAATTCCCGAGGCCTCCATTCCGCCGCTGGTGCTGGCGAAAGGCTCCTACTTCGGCTGCGCCGCAAAGGCGCCCTTCACGCACCTCATCTATCCAGCGCCGGTCGACGGCGGCCTCGGCGTGCATCTGACGCTCGACCTTGGCGGCCGCGCCAAATTCGGCCCCGACGTCGAGTGGCTCGACCAGCACGATCCCGCGCGCGTGGACTACAGCGTGGATCCAACCCGCGCCGAAAGCTTCTACGCCGCCATCCGCCGCTATTGGCCGAGCCTGCCCGACGGCGCGCTCACGCCCGACTATGCAGGCTGCCGCCCGAAACTCTCACGCCGCGGCGAACCCCCGGCCGACTTCCGCATCGACGGCCCCGAAACTCACGGCCTCGCAGGGCTGGTAAATCTCTTCGGCATCGAAAGCCCCGGCCTCACCTCCTCGCTCGCAGTCGCCGAAGAAGTCGCCAACCGCATCGCGGCCCGCTAAGCCAAACGCATGAAAACGGTCCTCGGCATTATCGGCGGCCGCAGCGTTGGGATCGCGCTTCTCTAAGACACAGGCAGTCGGGCAGTTGTCCGCTTTCTCTGCTCTGAGGGAAATCTGCAGGGAAATTT
>JAEWNX010000280.1 GCA_023461135.1 Pseudomonadota bacterium | reverse complement strand
AAATACCAGCCAGGCCCCAACCCACGCCGAGAAACACGCCCGCGCCGATGCCCACGAGTACGACCGCGTTGGCGGCGAGATCGCCGGCATAGTGCAAACGATCCGCACGCGTGGCGACCGATCCGGTGCGGCGAATGGCGCGCGTCTGGTACGCGACCAGCCACGCCGTCAGCGCGATGGATACCACCATCACGGCGATGCCCTCGAGGCCATGCGTGATCGGCTCGGGCGCGAACAGGCGCGGCGCCGCTTCGATGGCGATGATCGCACCGGAAATGCCGACAAGGCCGCCCTGCAGCAATCCCGCAAACGCTTCGGCCTTGCCATGGCCGAACCGGTGCTCCCGGTCCGGCGGCGCTGCCGCATAGCGCACGGCGAAGTAGGTGATCAGCGACGCGGCGAGATCGAGCGCCGAGTCAGCCAGCGTAGCCAACATCGCCACCGAGCCGGAGACGGCCCACGCCCACGCTTTCAGCGCAATCAACGTCAACGCCACCGCGACCGAGAATATCGCCGCGCGCGACGTAAGCCGCGTGTGCTCAGACGTGGAGGCGGTTGGGGCCAGTCTCGAATCCATCGCGCCCATATGGCGCCGCGCCGCGCGCGCGTCGACCATGCGCGCCGAGACTGCGAAGCGTTAGCGCAAAGCCGCCGCGAAAGGCTGTTTGTCGTCCGCAAGCGGGTGCGCCAAGCGGTTCAGCATTTCCTTCGGGCAGATTTGCCACATGCGCCGGCGCGCCGCCGGCCAGTGCGCCAGCATATCGGCGCCGCGCGGCGAACCCGTGCGGCTTACGTGCTCTTCGAGCAGCGCCTTCAGCACGCCTTCCCAGTATGTGGACGAGAGCTCGGCGCAGACGATGCTCTCGCCGTTGGCGCGGTCCAGAAAGCGGCCGTCCTCGTCGAACACGAACGCCATGCCGCCCGACATGCCGGCGCCGAAATTCTCACCGACGGCGCCGAGCATCGCGATCGTCCCGCCTGTCATGTACTCGCACGCATTCGCGCCGGCGCCTTCCACGACAGCGATCGCGCCGGAATTGCGCACCGCGAAGCGCTCTCCGGCCAGCCCAGCCGCGAACAATTTGCCGCCCGTCGCGCCATAGAGGCAGGTGTTGCCGATGATCGCGCCGTGCGGTTCGTTCGCATGTGGCCGCAGCGTGATCAGCCCGCCGGACAAGCCCTTGCCGACATAATCGTTCGCATCGCCGGTCACATCGAGCGCAATACCCTGCACCAGGAATGCGCCGAGGCTCTGTCCGCACGAGCCGGTCAAACGCACGTTGAGCTGGCCTTCCGGCAGCGCGTGCATGCCGAACTTCAACACAACGTGCGCCGATGCGCGCGCACCGATGGCGCGCTGCGTGTTGCGCACGGCGAAATCGAGCCGCCGCTTCTCGCCGCGTTCGAAGAACGCCGGCGCGGCGTCGATGAAATCATGATCCAGCGAGCGCGGCGGCTCGTTGCGGCCAAGCTGCGTGCAATACGGCGGATAGGGAGAATCGACACGGACCAGCAGCGGATTGAGATCGAGATCGTCCAGATGCTCGGCCCCGCGGCTGATCTGCTCGATCAGCTCCGTGCGTCCGATGATCTCCTCCAGCCGCCGGAAGCCGATCTGCGCCAGGATCTCACGCACTTCCTCGGCGATGAAGCTCATCAGATGCACCACCTTCTCCGGCGTGCCCGTGAAGCGCTTGCGCAGGTCTTCGTCCTGCGTGCACACGCCCACCGGGCATGTGTTGGAATGGCACTGTCGCACCATGAGACAGCCCATCGCGACGAGCGCGGCTGTGCCGATGCCGAATTCCTCCGCGCCCAGGATCGCAGCGACAACGATGTCGCGCCCCGTGCGCAAGCCCCCGTCCGTGCGCAAACGCACGCGGTGGCGCAAATTGTTGAGCATCAGCACTTGATGCGCTTCCGCGAGCCCCATTTCCCAAGGAATGCCGGCGTACTTGATCGAGGTTTGCGGCGAGGCCCCCGTGCCGCCGACATGGCCGGAGATCAGGATCGTATCCGCGCCGGCCTTCGCCACACCCGCCGCAACCGCGCCGATGCCCGATTGTGCGACGAGCTTCACGCACACGCGCGCGATCGGATTGATCTGCTTCAGATCGTAGATCAGTTGCGCTAGGTCCTCGATCGAATAGATGTCGTGATGCGGCGGCGGCGAGATCAGCGACACACCCGGCGTCGCATGGCGCAACCGCGCGATCAGCTCCGTGACCTTGAACCCTGGTAGCTGACCACCCTCTCCCGGCTTGGCGCCCTGCGCGATCTTGATCTCGATCTCGCGGCACTTGTTGAGATACTCGGCCGTCACGCCAAAGCGTCCCGACGCCACCTGCTTCACCGCGGAGTTCGCATCGTCCCCGTTCGGGGAAAGCGCGTAGCGCGCGGGATCTTCGCCGCCCTCACCCGATACCGAACGCGCCCCGATGCGGTTCATCGCGATGTTCAGCGCGCCGTGCGCTTCCGGCGAGAGTGCGCCCAGGCTCATGCCCGGCGTCACGAAGCGCTTGCGAATCTCGGTGACGCTTTCGACATCCGCCAATGGCGCAGGCGGGAACAGCCCTTCGCGCACTTCCAACAGGTCGCGCAACTGGATCGGCTGATCGAGCCGGCGCGCGCGCACCTTGTCGGCGTACGTCTTGTAGGCGCTGAAATCGCCCGTATCGCACGCCCGTTGAAGCTGATGGATGCTGGCCGCTTCCAGCGCGTGCCGCTCGCCGCTGGCGCGGTGGCGATAGAACCCGCCCACCGGCAACGCGCCGAGGGCCTCATCGTGCGCACGCGCGTGCTGGTCTGCCGCTTCGATAGCGATGCCATTGAGGCCGATGCCCGAAATCCGGCTCTGCAGCCCGGGAAAGAACTCGTCGGCCAGCGCACGCGATAAGCCAATGGCTTCGAAATTGAGCCCGCCGCGATACGACGAGATCACCGCAATGCCCATTTTAGAGATGATCTTAAGCAGCCCCGCTTCCAGCGCCGCGCGATAGTTCGCGCTCGCCTGTTCGCGGGTGGCGCCGCCGGCCAAGCCCCGCGATGCGCGATCGGCGACCGTATCGAACGCCAGGTATGGGTTCACGGTCGTCGCGCCGCAGCCGATCAGCACCGCCGCATAATGTGGATCGAGGCATTCCGCGCTGCGCACGCTGAGCGAACAGAACGTCCGCAGCCCCTTCGCCACCAGATGCGAATGCACCGCGCTGACCGCGAGGATCACCGGGCAGCCAATCCGATCCGGCCCCTGCGCCTCATCGCTCAGTACAATGTGCGAGCGGTTGTTGAGCTCCACCGCCTGCGCCGCTTCCGCCTGTATGCGCTCGAGCGCGGTGCGCAACGCCGTTCCGGAATCGCTCCCCTGCACAGAGGCGGCGAACGTGCAGTCGATGCGCGCGACATCGTCGCCCAGCTCGCGCATCAGCCGCGCATACATGCCGTTCGTCAGGATGGGGCTGGACAGCACATAGACGTTCGTTTGCGTCTCATCCTGCGCCAGCACATTGCCCAGGTTCTTGAACCGCGTCGCCAGGCTCATCACCCGGCCCTCGCGCAGCGGATCGATCGGCGGATTGGTGACTTGGCTGAAATTCTGCCGGAAATAATGCGAGAGCGGCCGCGTCTGTTCGCTGAGCACCGCTAGCGGCGCATCGTCCCCCATCGAGCCGACTGCTTCTCTGCCGTCTTCCAGCATCGGCTGCAGCAGAAGCTCGATGTCCTCTAGCGTGAATCCCGCCGCCGCCTGTCGCCGCAGTAGCACCTCGCGGTCGGCAAACAGACGCGGTTCGTCGCCCTCAAGCCGCTGATCGAGATCGATCACCTGCTCCAGCCACGCCCCGTATGGATGCTGCGCCGCAAGCGCATCGACCAGCTCGTCGTGATGAAGCAGCCCGCCCGCGCGCGTATCGACGGCCACCATCTGCCCCGCGCCGATACGCCCGCGCTCGAGGATCACGCGATCGTCCAGCGGGCACATGCCCGTCTCGCTGCCAACCGCAAGCAGACCATCCCCCGTCAGCGCATAGCGCAGCGGCCGCAAGCCGTTGCGGTCCAGTCCCGCGACCGCCCAGCGCCCATCGAACATGGCCAGCGCGGCAGGTCCGTCCCACGGCTCCATCACCGCGTTCGAGTATGCATAGAGCGCGCGGTGCTCGGCCCTCATCGTGCGCGACTTGGCCCACGCTTCGGGAATAAGCAGCGTCTTCGCCATCGGCGCCGAGCGCCCCGCGCGCACGAGCACCTCGACCACAGTGTCCAGCGCCTGTCTCGTATACACATA
>JAEWNX010000279.1 GCA_023461135.1 Pseudomonadota bacterium | reverse complement strand
ACGTTCTGGGACTATTTCCGGAATGCATACGCGCGCAACGCCGGGCTGCGCATCGATCACCTGCTGCTGACCTCCGATCTCGCCGCGCGTCTCGTCGCGGGCGGCGTCGATCGCGAAGTGCGTGAATGGGAAAAGACCAGCGACCATGCGCCGACGTGGATCGAACTCGCTGAGGCGGCCGCGCGCAAAGCCAAGGCCACGCGGAAGCGTTCAGCGAAGGCGTGAGGTTCACACCGTCTCGATATCGCGGGCGCGGACGTGGAGACCGCTGCGCCGCAGCCTGAACGCGGGGACCGTGCTCTGGAACTGCCAGGCGCGCCAATTCGGCAGGATCGGGCGGCGGTTTTCCGTCGAGCAGGGCGCCCACCAATGCTGCACGATGCTGGCGCCGACGATCAGCGCCGGTACGGCCACGATCGCGCCCGCCACGCCCCAGATCCAGCCGCCGAACACGATGGCGAGGAAGACCGAAAGCGGATTGAGCACGACGCGCCGCGCGACCACCAACGGGGAGACGATCTGGCTCTCGACGAAGTTGAGCGCCCAGATCACCAGCGCGGGCGTCACCGCTTCCCAGAACGTGGAGTACGTCAAGGCCCCCACAAGCAAGGCAAATAGCTGGACCGCGGCCGGTCCGGCGTACGGAATGAAGTTGGCCGCCGCGACGGCTGCGCCCCAAAGCCACGGGTTCGGGAAACCAAGAAAATAAAGCCCCAGCGCCGCCGAGGCGCCGAGGCCTGCGCTCGTCAGCGTGATCGCGAGCAGATAGCCGGAAATGCGCGTCTTGATGTCATTGAACATATTGAGCAGACGCTTGCGCGTGGAATGGTTGTTCGCCATCGCCACCACGATCACTTTCATGCGCCGGCGCTGCGCCAAGAGGAAGAAGGTCAGCAGCAGTGCGGCTGTGGTTTGCGCCGCCAGAGTCGCGATGCTCGTCAACGCGATGCTGAGCGGGGTCGCTTGCTGCACCACCACCGGCTCGCTTGCGGGCGCCACGCCGACTTGCTGGGTCGCCTCCTGAATTTCCTCGGAGGCGCGCTCAAGTCCGCCCAGCGTCGAACGGAAGCCGGCGACCTTCTCTTCGATCTGCCGCACGTTTTCCGGCAGCCGCTCCGACAAAAGCGCGACTTCCGGGATGAGCAACGCCATCAGACCCGCGAGGATCGCCACGAGGCCAAGCGAGATGACCCCGGCGGCCAAGCTTGTCGGCATAAAGCGTTCCAGGCGCCGGGCGACCGGCGACAGCATGATCGCCAGCAGAAAGGCGATCGCGATCGGCATAAGGAATTCGCGCGCCGCGTAGAGCGTGAAGCCCACGCCAATGGCCGTCAGGATCACCAGGCAAACGCCGATCAGGCGAAGCGCGGCGACCGTGAACGGCGTGCGCTGAGCCTGCGCCGCGCCAGGGGCAAGAACCAGCGACGCGGTCGGATCGATGGGGTCGAGGATGGACATGCGACGGCAGAACTATGGCGATGGTTCCAAGTTCCTGACGGCGCTGTCCCACACGCGAATGTGCGTGTCTGAAGCGCACGGGCGTGGTCGGCAAGCAACGCGAGTGGCCGGGTGCATTGAGCCGGCCCAAAACCCACGGCTAGAACATCCTCTGGGAGAAGCCGTCGATGACTGTCAGCCGGGACGCGAATGAGGCCGCCGCCGAGGCCGAGCGCATCCTGACGTCGGGGCAGCCGGACGCACTGGAACGCGGAGGCCAGCGGGTGAAAGAGGCGGCCGAATTGGGCAGCCCGCAGGCGCTGACGCGGCTCGCGCATTTCATGGCGGCCGGCGTGCTCGAGAAAGCCGACTGGGACGGCGCCATCGATCGCCTTCAGTCCGCTGCCGAACTCGATTGGACGCCGGCCCTGAATGAGTTGCGCGTGCTCGGGCGCGGCGCGGGAGCTACGCCGGGCGAACTGCGGACGCACGTCGATATCCGCGCCTGGATCGCGCCGAAGCCGACGCACTCGGTGAACGACGCGCCGCGCATACGCACGATCGAAGCCTTCATGTCGGCCGAAGAGTGCGCCTGGATGATCGCACGTGGCCAACCAAAGCTTGCGCGCGCTCCGGTGTACGACAACGCCACGCGAGGCAGCCAAGTGGTGTCGGCGCGGTCGAACACGGCGGCAGGGTTCTCACTGCTCGACATGGACATCGTGACGGTCTTCCTCAGGACAAGGATGGCGAACACGATCGGCCTGCCCAACGAATGGTTCGAGCCGCCTGCCGTGCTCCACTATTCGCCAGGTGAAGAGTTCACGCCGCATTTCGACTTTCTCAATCCTTCAGTGCCCGGTCAGGCGGCCGAACTGCGGCGCGGAGGCCAGCGCATCGCGACCTTCCTGACGTACTTGAACGATGGATACGAGGGCGGGGAAACGGATTTCCCGCGACTTGGCTATCGCTTCAAGGGACGTCAGGGCGATGCGATCGTGTTCGCCAATATCGATCCTTCAGGCGCGCCCGATCAACGTGCGATGCATGCAGGATTGCCGCCCACCAGCGGCGAGAAATGGCTGCTGTCGCAGTGGATCAGAGACCGCGTCGCGCAATAGCGCGCCTAGAGTGCGTGATCGGCGGGAAGCGGCGGGGCTTCGCGCAGAAGCGTTATGGCGATGCGGCGGTTGCCCGGGAGCGTGGGATCGTCGTTGAACAACGGCTCTGAATCGGCGCGGCCGGCGACCTGGTAGATGCGCGCGCCGGGAATGCCCTGGGCCGCCAAAATGCGGCGCGCTTCGTTGGCGCGCGCCGATGAGAGGTCGAAGTTCGACGTATAGCGACCGCCGGGCGGGGAGCCGTCCGTGTGGCCGGAAATGGTGATCCGGTTCGGCAATTGCGCGATCACTCCAGAAATCGCCACCAGCAAGCGGCGTGCGCGGTCGTTCGGTTGCGCGTCGCCCGGATTGAACATCGAGCGGCCTTCCTGGTCGATGATCTGGATGCGCAGGCCTTCCGG
>JAEWNX010000278.1 GCA_023461135.1 Pseudomonadota bacterium | reverse complement strand
AGAGCATGACCGGCATGCGCGAGCCCATCACACGCTCGCGCCGGCAACGGTACTCCACGCCATCCGCCGCCGTGCACAAGCGTGACCTGGTCTGGCGATCGTAGACGCAATCCATGTCGTCGGGCGCCGGCGCCGCCGCCTGCGTCGTCTGCGTGGCAGTTTGTCCGGCGGCCGTTTGATCCCCGGCCGCGGGCGAAGTCGCCTGAAGAATAGCGGCAATGATGAGCAGCTTCATAGCCATCACCTCATGCCCCATTTCTGCGCACGGCCCACAACCCCGTCAAATCAATTCCGACGAGCGCGCTCGCGCATGCCGCCTGCGGCGGCGACGCTTGGAGCATCGCCGGCGAGAGCGAGTTCGGCCTGCGCGTAACGCATGCGTTTGCAGAGCGCGCTTTCTCCGCGCGCCATGGAGAAGAGCGGCGCCACATCGCCGGTGTAAGCAAAACCGCCCTTCGCGAGCACGCGGCCTGAAGCGGGATTGTCGACGAAGTGGCCAGCCTCGAGCTCGCCCAGTGCGCGCGCTTCGGCGATCAGCGCCTGCAATGCTTCGGTGGCGAAACCCCTGCCCCAGTACGGCCGGCCGAACCAATAGCCGATCTCATACGCGTCGCCTTGCTTTCGATGCGCGCCGATGCAGCCGATCAGACCCTCGCCCTGCAAATCGACGGCGTAGACGAAGTCGCGCTCGAGGCGCTTGCGGGCAGCCAGCGTCATCAGCCAGCCCTCGGCTGCGGTTTCGAGATACGGGAGCGGCGTCATGGCGAGGTTGCGCCCGACTTGCGGGTCGCCGCAGAACTGCGCGATGCGCGTTGCATCGGCCATGCGCAGCGCGCGCAGCTTCAGCCGTTGTGTCTCGATCGCTATGACGTCCCGCATCGGAGCCTCCTCTGGCTCTGGTTCGCGCGGGGCAAAGAAAATGGGGCGCCTTGATCCGGGCGCCCCACGCTATTTCGGGAACCGGATCGCCCTGTTGAGGCGATCCGGGAAGCTTCCGTCTCGCCTATTCTGCCGCAACCGGCGCCGGCATAATCGACACGTAGGTTCGGCCGTCGCGCTTGGTCGCGAACTGCACCTGGCCATGACAAAGGGCAAACAGCGTGTGATCGCGGCCGAGGCCGACGTTGGAGCCGGGATGGAATTTCGTGCCGCGCTGGCGCACGAGAATCTCGCCGCCGCTCACCGACTGGCCGCCGAAGCGCTTCACGCCAAGGCGCCGGCCCGCACTGTCACGTCCGTTGCGCGAAGAGCCGCCTGCTTTCTTGTGAGCCATGACGCCCTCTATTCCTCAGTCTTCTCTTTGGCAGACCCGATCGCGGTGATCTGCACGTGGCTTTCGGTTTGGCGGTGTCCGAGTTTGCGCCGATAGGTGTTGCGGCGGCGCTTCTTGAACACGGTGACCTTGTCGCCCTTCTTGGTCTCCACGAGCTTGCCGGTGACGGTGACGCCCGAGAGGTCCTTGCCGAGCTTCACGCCCTTGGCGTCGCCGGCCATCAGCACGTCCTTGAACGTGACCTTGCCGCCAGCCTTGCCGTCCAGCTTCTCGACGACGATCACATCGTCCTTGGCCACCCGGTACTGCTTGCCGCCCGTCTTGATTACCGCGAACATCGGAACCGCCAAAAAATCAGTGCGCCCGGACGAGTGCTCGCCCGGGCGGGGAGCGGGGATATAGAGGGGATTAGGGCAGTAAGGCAATAGGGGAATAGGCAGTAGAGCAAGTGCGTTCAGGCTGGCGGGCCAGCTTCGTCGCGGTCCCCTGCTGCCGGACCGCCTTATGCCCCATCGCCAATTGCCCCGGCCTGCGGCTTGCACTAAACCCCCGCCCTCCCCAGAAACGGGGAGACGCTCCGGAGAGGTGCTAGAGTGGCTGAATAGGCCGGTCTCGAAAACCGGAGTGGGTGCAAGCCCACCGAGGGTTCGAATCCCTCCCTCTCCGCCAGTTACACTTTTTGTGATTTTCCGTCAAATACTTCATAAAAACCGTCGCTTCGGGCGAAAAATCTGCTACACAAACTGCTACACGAAAGTCCTGATCGAAAGGACGGAGCAGGCTTGAGCGGAAAGCGGACAGGGCAAAGATACGTAACCCGGCGCGGGGGCGTGCTCTACTACCGGCGGCGAGTGCCACGCGGATCGGAGGAAAGGTTCGGCGGCAAGACGGAATTCGTGCGCACGTTGAAGGGCGGGACTGTGCGGGAGGTCCAGCTGGAGCTTGCACGCATCACTGCAGAGTTTGAACAACTCGCGCATCCACCAGCGGCCCGTCCCGTCGTTCCCCCGGCCGCGCCAGTGCTGGATCAGAACCTAGCGGATCGTCTCGCGCGCGCTGTTCTCTCCGCCCAGAAAGCAGTCAACGTCGAGATGCTTGGCCGCCTGCCTGATGAACAACTCGACGTCGTCGCGGACATGAACCAGGACTTCGCACGCCAAACGCGACGTCAGTTGCTTCAAGGCAGAGTACCGGAGCCGTGGCGCCTCGTGGCGCGCACCCTCCTTGTGCGTGAGCAGGTAGATATCAAAGCGCATCCAGAGTTCGTGGATGTTGTCGCCCGCGCCTATGGCGAAGCGCGCGCCGAATTAGCGACGCAGCTATCGTATCGCGCCCGGGGCGAGCCGGAGCGAGCGGGCAACGAGGCGATGTTCGGACCCGCGGCCTATGCACGGGACGCACAAACGAGCGCCGGCGTAACACTAGAAGAGGCCAGGCAGCGTTTCCTCAGCAATCCCCTCAACCAGATCAGCGCGTCTACGCTCCAGGCCTATCGACCGCGCATGCAGGTGATTGTCCACGCATTAGGACCCTCACGACCCATCTCCTCCATCACGAAAGCGGACTGCCGACGCCGGGTCGAGGATGTTTTTTTGAAACTGCCAGCCAACCACACCAAGAAGTATCCAGGCCTTGCTGTGATGGAGGCCATCGACCGTGGCGCGAATGACGGCGCGCCCGTGATCGCGCTAAAGACCCAGCGCCTCTATGTCGAATTGCTCAAAACGTTTTTCGAGTGGGCCGAAAGCGAAGACCTTGTAGAGGTCTCACCGGCTCGCAAAACACCTTTGCCCAAGGGTCGGGCTGGCGAGCGCGCCGGCTTCTCCATCGAGGAGCTGAACATCATTTTTCACGCGCCGCTCTACACCGGCTGCCGCGACGACGAGAACGGGTACTCGTTCCGCGGCGATGCCCGACCGCGTCGGCACCGTTTCTGGATACCGCTGATCGCCCTCTACTCAGGCATGCGAGTTCAAGAGATCGCCTTGCTGCGCAGGCGTGACCTACGGCGCGAATGGGATGTGGATTTCTTCGATCTGGTCGAGGATCGCCTCAGCGGGCGCACGCTTAAGACAAGAGGCAGTATCCGACGCGTGCCAGTCCATCCAATGCTCATTAAGATCGGCTTGCTGCACTACGCCGCAACGCTGCCGGAAGACGCATACCTCTTTCCCGATCTGGTGAAGAACGCGAACGATCCCGCCGATAGCGTCAGCAAGTGGTTCGGCCGCTTCCTGCACAGCCTCGACATCACCGATCCCAGCCTTGTCTTTCATAGCTTCCGCCACACGTTCGCGACCGGATGCCGGGCCTCGGGCATTTCGCGCGAGCAGCAAGAGGCCATCGGTGGCTGGGTCTATCGCGGTACTAGCGGCGGATACGGTAGCCAGTCGCTGCCTGCATTGGCGGACGCTCTGGCAAGGCTGGAATTCAAGGGTTTAGACCTGAGACACCTCGTACCCAGGCGCTAGCATCCGCCGACAACGGCCAGCGTTCGCTTCACGTGTGTCATCACCTCGTCGGTATTGAACGGCGTGTTCGGGTCGTGATGGAAGGGCGCAGTGTATTCGTTGATGTCCTCAAGTTCAGACAGCTGACCTTTCAGCGGATGGGCCGGCTCTTCACGGATGATCTTGATCATGTCGCCCAGCCAAAGCCCGTCCGCGATCTGGTTGGGGAAGCGATAGCGTATGTATTTCTCCAGCAGCGGGCGCATCTTGGTCCGCATGTCCTTGGCCTCGCCTTCGACCCCTTCCGCAAAATCGCTCAACTCCATGTGGTCCTGCAGGTAGCCCTCCTTGACCTCCCAATCGATGTCCCACGGCGCGAGTGCGGAATTGTCCTGGCTGAGGGAAATCTGCATCGCCGCAAAAGGTGCGCCATGCAGTTTTTGCCGAACGGCATCGAGGAAGTATTTGTCATGCGACAGCACGATCACTTGCGCCGCCTTCTTGCCGACACGGACAATAGCCTTGGCAGTCACTTCCCGGCGAAAATCATCTAGGCTGGTGAAGGGATCGTCGAAGACAACAACCTTGTCCGCAATCGAGGTGTCACGGTCCAGCTGTGCCAGGAAGAACGCAAGCGCAAACGTGTTCTTGTCGCCCGCGCTCATGGTCGTGGCGAAAGTGGGCGTGTCCCCCGCCGCCTTGCCGGCGATATCCACGTCAGTGTCGCCGAACCGCAGACAAAAGAGGGATTGCGGCTTGCCCCCCATGTAGTTCTTGCTGGACTGGCTGACCCGAAACCCTGCGCCGAAACGTGTCAGGATAGCGTTGATCGCATTCTGGTACTGCGCGAGCATTTCGGCGTCATAGGCGTCCAGCTCGTCCTTCTTCGCCGCCTTCTTCGCCACCACGTCGGCCTTCTGCGCGACCAGGTTCTTGTAAGTCGCCGCGATGCCCTCCACGGGTGCCGTGTGTCGTCGCCGCGCCGCCAGCAGTAGCTTTAGCTGAGTCTCCACCGTGCTCTTGCTGGTGCTCTTGTTGGCCTCCTTGAGCGCCAGGATGCTCGTGTTCACGGTCGGCATGGCGGCGTTGGCGGCGGCAAGAGCAGCGTGCGTGGTTGTCCAGGCATCCGCCGCATCGACAAAGGCGGGCGACACTTGCACCGGTTCGAGCGGTGCAGCGATCTTCGCGTCAAGCAGAGCCAGAGCTGCCTTCGCGACTTTGTCGAGTACGTGCTGCGCCTCTTCCGCCTCAGGCGGCGTCGAGTACCCTTGGATGCCGAACTCGGACCAGAATTTCGCCGCGGCCTCCGCGTCCTTGAAGCCCTGAACAACGCGAAGGGCGGCAGCTTCACCAAACGCCTTTTGGAAGGCGTTCTTCGCATTGCCGATGGCGGTCTTATGATCGGCGTACGCCGCGCTGAAGAACACTTCGTACGCCTTGATCAGATCAACGCCTTCGAGCGAACGACCGCAGAAGGGGCAATCTCCATCGGCCGCGTGCTTGAGCCCCGCTTGCAGCCAAGCCTCTCCCTCAACGTGGAACTGGTGCTGTTGGAGGTGTGCAGCGACGCGCTTCGAGGCGTCGGCGGACACGCCCTCTAGCCCTTTGCCAAGGAGATTAAGCAGGTCCTTAGGAATCTCAGGCAGCGACACCTCTTGCATTAGCGCGCGGCCGGCGATTGCGGCGCTGCTCTCAGCAGCCTTCAGCGCCGCGCGCGCCTCGCCAATCGCTGCATCAAAATCGGGCTCTGCGGGGAGCGCCAGAAACGCCTCCAGCGTCATGCCATCGGCATGCTGCTGCAACACGCGCGCCTCGGCGCTGAGCGCCGATTGCAGTGCCGCGGCCTCTTCATCGAGTTGGTCCACCGCCGCCGCAAGCGCGACCCCTTTCGGCCCGACGGCGATCCGATAGAACGCGCGCCGCTGGTCAACGTCGATCTGCTGACCGCCGTGGACGTTCTCGGCAATGAAGTCCTGATCGAAGATATGGATCGCCGTTGCCGACCCGTCCCAACCTGATGTGCCGAAGTTGATTGGCCCCGTGTCGAGCAGAAGCTGCGCTTGTTGATCGCCGGCGTGGCCAAACGTGCGCCTCCTGGAGATCGGGCCGGGATCGGCCCGCTGCATCGACCGAAGGACCGCGCAGAGCGTGGTCTTCCCACGGCCGTTGCCGCCGTAGAACAACGTGTAGCGCTTGTACTCCCCACCGCTAACAGCGCACGATTTGAAACGGCCGACCCCCTTAATGGCCGTGATCTTCCTGAGAAACATGACGGTACGGGCCTATTCGCCTCGACCGACATTTCCACTGATTCTGCCCGCCGGCAGCTCCGGGCGGGCCGACGGTGCACATTCATTGCGCAGGTGCACAGGTCTTAGGCACGGCCGCTTGGCCCTAGGCCGTCATGCCAGTTACAGTTGCGAGTAAGCCGGGGAGTATGGGCGTGGCGTCAGGGCAGACTAACGGCGGGCCGCTTGGCTTCGAGGCGGAGCTATTCAAGGCCGCCGACAAACTGCGGGGCAATCTGGAGCCGTCGGAATACAAGCACGTCGCGCTCGGGCTCATCTTCCTCAAATACATCTCCGAGGCATTCGAGACGCGGCACGCCCAGTTGGCCGCTGAGGCGCATGCCGACCCGGAGGACCCGGAGGAGTACCTGGCCGCAAATGTCTTCTGGGTGCCGCCTGAGGCGCGGTGGAAGGTGCTTCAGGACAACGCCCTCCGTCCGGAGATCGAGTTCACCGACGTAACCACCGGCCGGAAGAAGAAGGGGGACATCGGCGGACTGATCGACAACGCGATGGAGTCCATCGAGAAGGCGAACGTCACTGTGCTGAAAGACGTGCTGCCGAAAATCTATGCCCGCCCGCAGCTCGACAAGCGCATGGTGGGCGAACTGATCCTGCTCCTCTCCAACATCCCGATGAAGGACCGCACGCAAGCGCAGGACGTGCTGGGCCGCGCCTATGAGTATTTCATCTCGCAGTTCGCCGGCGCGGAAGGCCGGCGTGGCGGCGAGTTCTACACACCCCGCTCGGTCGTGCGCGTGCTGGTCGAGATGCTGGAGCCTTACAAGGGACGCGTCTATGACCCGTGCTGCGGCTCGGGCGGCATGTTCGTGCAGTCCGAGAAATTCGTCGAAGATCACCAAGGCCGCGTCGGCGACATCGCCATCTACGGTCAGGAGCGCAACCACACGACTTGGCGTTTGTGCAAGATGAACCTCGCCGTGCGCGGCATCGACGCCGACATCCGGTGGAACAACGAAGGCTCATTCCTGCGCAATGAGCACTCGCAGCTTCGGTTCGACTACATCCTCGCCAATCCGCCGTTCAATATTTCCGACTGGTGGCAACCGCAGCTTGACGGCGACGTGCGCTGGCGCGCGTTCGGCACGCCGCCACAAGGAAACGCGAACTTCGCTTGGCTCTCTCATATTGTCCATCACCTCGCCCCGCGCGGCACGGCGGGCGTTGTGCTGGCGAACGGCTCGATGTCGTCGCAGCAATCGGGCGAGGGCGAGATCAGGAAGGCGATGATCGAAGCCGACGTAGTGGACGCCATGGTCGCCTTGCCCGGCCAACTCTTCTACTCTACGCAAATTCCAGCCTGTCTTTGGATATTGGCGAAAGACAAGAGCAAGAACGGTCACCGCGACCGGCGCGGCGAATTCCTCTTCATCGACGCGCGCAAGCTCGGCCACATGGTGGACCGCACGCGGCGCGAGTTTGCTGATGCCGATATCGCAAGGATCGCCAGCGCCTATCACCGCTGGCGGAACAAGGCGGAGACGAACGCGAAGCTGGAGCTTGATAGCTACGCGGACGAGCCCGGCTTTTGCAAAGGGGCGAGCCTAGAAGAGGTGCGCAAGCACGGGCATGTGCTGACGCCGGGACGATACGTGGGCACTGCGGATGAGGAAGACGACGGCGTGCCGTTCGAGGGCCGGATTGGTGAATTGCAGGCGCGCCTAGACACACAGTTCGCCCAGGGCAGGCAACTGGAGCAGTTGATCTTGAGGCAGCTCTCGCGGGTGACGGGCCGTGCTTGAGACCGTCGCTCTCCGAGAGCTTTGTGTCCTTATAACGAAAGGTACAACGCCTACTGCCGCTATGGGGGGCTTTACCGCCTCGGGCATCAACTACATCAAGTCCGAAAGCCTGTCTTACAACGGCAACGTCGACACCTCGAAGTTCGCACGCATTTCGCCACAAACTCACGCCGCGCTCAAGCGATCCCAAATCCAAACCGGCGACATTCTCTATTCCATAGCGGGCGTTAACCTTGGGAAGTGCGGCATCGCCCGGGCGGAGATGCTGCCCGCTAATACAAATCAAGCGGTGGCCATTATCCGTGTTGACCATGCGCGAGCGTCAGCTGCTTTCATCAGTTACTTTCTCCGCAGCAGACTATTCGTGGATCAAGTTCTGGCTGGCGTCGCCCAGTCTGCGCAGCCGAACATCAATCTGACGGATATTGGGAATTTTCGCGTGCCGGCGCTTTCACTTCGGGAGCAACAGCACCTCGCCGCAGTTCTTGAGCCGCTCGACGACAAGATCGAGCTGAACCGGCGGATGAACGAGACGCTAGAGGCGATGGCTCAGGCGATCTTCCGCGACTGGTTCGTGGACTTCGGCCCGGTGCGCCGCAAACTTGGCGGCGAACGCGACCCCGTCGCCATCATGGGCGACCTCACCCCCGATCCCGCCCGCGCCGCCAAACTCGCCGCGCTGTTTCCGGATGCGTTGAACGATGCCGGTCTGCCCGCAACCTGGCAGCATAAGACCGTCGGCTCAGTCGCCGAGGTGTTCGGTGGCAAACAGCTCCACAAGTCCAAGATCGCAGAAGCTGGTGCAGTTCCGGTTTTTGGCGGAGCGGGTCTGATGGGCTTCACGGACGAGGCCAATGCGTCGGGCTTCGTAATTACGGTCGGACGCGTCGGTGCCTACTGCGGTCAGTTCGTGACGCACAACGGGGAAGCGTGGGTGAACAACAACGCCAGCCGCGTGAAGCAGAAGGCGGGCATCTCCGGCGAGTGGCTGGTGCTCGCCCTTCGTCAGCAAGATATGCAGGTCATACGACGAGGCGCTGCCCAACCCTTTGTGTCGAACGGCGACATTGAACGACTCACGCTTGTGTGGCCCGGCGCAGACTTTCTCGCGTGCTTCCAGGAGCTGGTTGCGCCTCTTTTCCGTCGCCAAGAGGTCGCCGCGAAGGAAAACGCCACCCTCGCCGAAACGCGCGACTATCTCCTCCCGCGCCTCATGTCCGGCAAGGTGCGCGTCGCCGAAGCTGCAGAAGCAGCGGAGGCGGCGGCGTGAGGTACGGCGTTTCTGAAGAGATGATCGAACAAGCCGGCGTCGAGACGCTGAAGGAGTTGGGCTGGCTGTTCCTCGCCGGCGCGTCCATTGCGCCTGACGGTCCAGCGCCGCAGCGAAACGCCTTCTCAGATGTGGTGCTCGTCAAGCGCCTGGAGATGGCGCTGGCCAAGCTCAATCCCGATGCGCCTGAGGCGGCGCGCGCTGAAGCCCTGCGCCGCGTGCTCACCAGCGAGACCGGCTCACTCGTAGAAGAGAACCGCCGCCTGCATCGGCTGATGACCGAAGGCGTCGATGTCGAATACCGCGCCGACGACGGGCGCATTGTCGGCGACAAGGTCTGGTTGCTCGATTTCTCCGATCCCAACGCCAACGATTTCGTCGTCGCCAATCAGTTCACCGTAGTGGAGGGCCGCGCCAATCGCCGGCCCGATCTGGTGCTGTTCGTCAATGGCCTGCCGCTCGCCGTGCTGGAACTGAAGAACGCGGGCGATGAAGCCACCACCTGCGCCGGCGCGTTCAACCAGCTGCAAACCTATAAGGACCAAATCCCGGGCCTCTTCCGCGCGAATGTCGCGCTTATCGTGTCGGACGGCCTAGAGGCGCGCATCGGTTCGCTGACGGCCGATTTGGAACGCTTCATGCCGTGGCGGACGGTCACCGGCGAAGACTTCGCCCCGCGCGGCACGCCTGAACTCGATACGCTGCTGCAAGGGGTGTTCAATCGCGCCAACTTCCTGGCACTCATCCGCGATTTCGTGGTCTTCGCCGACAAGGGCGAAGGCCCGTTCAAGATCGTCGCCGGCTATCACCAATTCCACGGCGCGCGCAAAGCTGTGCGCGAAGCCATCAATGCGACGCGGCCGGACGGTGACCGTAAGATCGGCGTGATCTGGCACACGCAAGGCTCGGGCAAGAGCTATCTGATGGCGTTCTTCGCCGGGCTCGCGATTAAGGCGCCGGAGCTGGAGAACCCGACTTTGGTGGTTCTGACCGACCGCAACGATCTGGACGACCAGCTCTTCACCACCTTCGGCCTGTGCAGGGACCTGCTGCGCCAGACGCCGGAGCAGGCCGATACGCGCGAGGATTTGCGGAAGCTTCTGGCGCGCAGTGCCGGCGGCGTCATCTTCACGACGGTGCAGAAATTCTCGCCGGAGCCGGGCGAGGAGAATTTCCCGGAACTGACCGACCGGCGCAACGTCATCGTCATCGCCGACGAAGCGCACCGCAGCCACTATGGCTTTGAAGCAAAGCTCGATCCGCGGACCGGCGTGCGCCGGTATGGCTACGCCCACTACATCCGCCAAGCCCTGCCGAACGCCTCCTTCATTGGCTTCACCGGCACGCCCATCGAAAGCGCGGACGTGAACACGCCGGCGATTTTCGGCGAGTACATCGACATTTACGACATCACCCGCGCTGTCGAGGACGGCGCTACGGTGCCGATCTACTACGAGAGCCGGCTGGCGCGCATCGAACTCAACGACGCGGAAAAGCCGCTGATCGACGCTGAGATCGCCGCCATCACCGAGGACGAGGCCAGCGACGAAGCCGAACGGCTCAAGGCGAAATGGACCACGATCGAAGCGCTGGTGGGCGCGAAGAAGCGCCTCAGCCAGGTCGCTGCCGATCTAGTCGCACACTTGGAAGCGCGGCTGGCGGCGATGGACGGCAAGGCAATGGCTGTCTGCATGAGTCGGCGCATCTGCGTGGAGCTTTACAACGAGATCGTGGCGCTCAGGCCCGATTGGCATGCGGACGACGACACGAAGGGCGCGATCAAGGTCGTGATGACGGGCTCAGCGTCGGACCCACCGGAATGGCAGCGCCACATCGGCAATAAGCGCCGCCGCGACGATCTGGCGAACCGCGCCCGCGATCCTGACGATCCGCTAAAGCTCGTCATCGTGCGCGACATGTGGCTGACCGGCTTCGACGCGCCCTCCATGCACACGATGTACGTCGATAAGCCGATGCGCGGCCACGGGCTGATGCAGGCCATCGCCCGCGTCAACCGCGTGTTCAAGGACAAGCCCGGCGGCCTGGTCGTGGACTATATCGGCATCGCGCAAAACCTGCGCTCCGCGCTCGCCGACTACACGCAGGCAGACCGGGATAAGACAGGCATAGACGAAGAAGAAGCCATCGCCGCGCTGATGGAGCGTTATGACCTGGTGCGCGCCGTCTTCCACGGCTTCGACTATCGCCCCGGTATCGATGCCGCGCCGCGGGCGCGTCTGGCGTGCCTTGCGGCCGCTATCGACTGGGCGCTGCGCTGGCAGGAGCGAGAGGCAGCGAAGGAAACCACACCGGAAGCAAAGAAGCGCGCCCATCGGCGCTATCTCGACATCACGTTGGAGCTGACCAAAGCCTACGCGCTCGCCTCCGCCAGTGACGAAGCCCGCGCCATCCGCGACGAAGTAGGCTTCTTCCAGGCCGTGCGGGCGGCCCTCGCCAAGAGTACGGCTAGCGGCACGCTTAGTCAGGCCGACAAGGCATTCGCTGTGCAGCAGCTGATCGACCGGGCTATCGCCTCCTCTGAGATCGTGGACGTGCTCGCTGCGGCCGGGCTGCAATCGCCAGACATCTCCATCCTGTCCGAACAGTTCCTGCTCGAAATCCAGGGCATGGAGAAAAAGAACCTCGCGCTGGAGGCGCTGCGGAAGCTGCTCAATGGCGAGATTATCAGCCGCGCACGCTCTAACGTGGTGGAAGCGCGGGCTTTCTCGCAGCGATTGGAGGACGCTGTCGCGCGTTATCACGCCGGCACGATCTCCGCGCTAGAGATGATCCAGGAGCTGATCGCGCTCGCCAAGGACATCAAGGCTGCGCGTGCCCGCGGTGAAGAGCGTGGGCTTACTCCTGAAGAGGTCGCCTTCTATGATGCGTTGGCGGAGAACGAGAGCGCCGTACAGGCGATGGGCAACGAACGCCTGCTAGTCATCGCGCAGGAGCTGCTCACCGAACTCCGGCAGAACGTGACCGTGGACTGGGCGCAGCGTGAAGCGGCGCGTGCGCGCATGCGGACGCTGGTTAAGCGTATCCTGCGCAAGCACGGCTACCCGCCTGACCTCGCCGACGAAGCCGTGCAGACCGTGTTGGCGCAGGCTGAGATACTGCTGCGTGAGATTGCGTAGGGCGACCCTCAACAGCGCTATTCGGGCCTCGGAACAAGCACGCGTCGGCTTGGCGCACGCTTAGGGGCGTTCGCCCTGGCGGCAGGCAGGTAGCGATACAGCGTTGCTGGACTAACGCCGATCTGCGCCGCAATCTCATTGATGGTCAGGTCGCCCGCCTTCAGAAGGCCGCGGGCTACTGTCAGTTTTTTTTCTGTGATTGAACGCGGGCGACCGCCGACACGTCCCCTTGCACGCGCCGCCTCCAACCCGGCAATTGTTCGCTCTCGAATAAGGCCGCGTTCGAATTCTGCGAGTGCGCCGAACACGTGGAAGATCAACTTACCGCCGGCCGTTCCGGTATCCACATTTTCCGTCAAGCTCCGAAAGTGTGCACCGTGCGCTTCCAGGCTCTCGACCGTTTCGATGAGTTGCTTCAGCGAACGCGCGAGGCGATCCAGCTTCCACACCACGAGCGTGTCGCCTTCGCGCATGTAGTCCAAGGCCGCGGCCAGCTGAGGTCTATCGCGTTGGGCTCCTGACGCCGTCTCCTCGAATATGCGCCGACATCCCGCCTTGCGCAGAGCGACCCTTTGCAGCTCCGCGTCCTGATCCTGCGTTGACACCCTCGCGTAACCGACCGCTGCCATGTCTCACCCTCTCAAAAACGGGGCAAGTATAGGTTATGAGTGCAACCCGTTGCAAGAGACAGTTTTGAGAGATAATTGGACCCGCTAAACGGGTTCACGGTATGCCGTGCAGAGTTCTCTCAAAAACGACCGTTTTTGGGAGCCTCCCCCGCCGCTGAGCCAGAGCGGCCGCCCGCCTCCGTCGCTAACGGACCCGCTAAAGC
>JAEWNX010000277.1 GCA_023461135.1 Pseudomonadota bacterium | reverse complement strand
GGCTGGCGCGGCCTCGTCGGGCTTGGCGCCGGCGTCAGCCGCCTGGGTCGCATCGGCGCTGGTGGCCGCGGCGTCGGCAGGCGTTTCGTTCTTCGCGGCGTTCTGCTGATTGCACGCGACGAGCGCCGCGGCGAACGTCAGTGCGATCACGGTTCGGGTCATCTTCATCGCAGATCCCTCCACGCCCGCGCTCTAGCACGGGCGGCGCGCGCTACTCCAGCCTCAGCACGCGGATCATGTTGGTTTTGCCCGCGCGTCCGAACGGGATGCCGGCAATGATGGCGACGCGGTCATCCGGACCGGCGACGCCCAATGCGCGCACGGCCTCGTCGGCCTTGGCGACCATGTCTTCGACATTCGTCACGTCCTCGACCACCCGCGCGCGCACACCCCATACCAGCGTCAACCGCCGCGCGGTTTCCAGGATCGGCGTGAGGCCCACCACGCCGCAGCGCGGCCGCTCGCGCGCAACGCGCAGCGCTGTCGAACCCGTGGCTGTGAAGGCGACGACCGCGGCGCAGCCGATGACGTCGGCGATATGGCGCGCCGAAAGCGCGATAGCGTCGGCGGTGGTGTCTTGCGGAGGCGTCATGTCGCGCGGCAGCGAGGACCAGTATTCGCTGTCATGCTCTACCGCGCGGATGATGCGGTCCATGATCGCCACGGCCGATTGGGGATGACGCCCAACCGCGCTTTCTGCCGAAAGCATGACGGCGTCCGCGCCTTGATAGACGGCGGTGGCGACGTCCGAGGCTTCGGCGCGCGTCGGCGTTGGCGCATCGACCATGCTCTCCAGCATGTGCGTGGCGACGATCACGGGCCGGCCAGCCGCGCGCGCGACGCGAATGATGCGGCGCTGCGCGATCGGCACCTGCTCGGGCGGAAGCTCCACGCCGAGATCGCCGCGCGCGACCATCACGGCGTCGGCGAGGTCGACGATCTCCTCGATCTGCGTGAGCGCGGAGGGCTTTTCGATTTTGGCGATTACGCCGGCGCGGTCGCCGATTAGCGCGCGCGCTTCGCGCACGTCGTCTGGATGCTGCACGAAGGAGAGCGCCACGTAGTCGACGCCGAGATCGAGGGCATAGGCGAGATCTTCGCGGTCCTTGTCCGTCAGCGCCGAGATCGGGATGCGGCGCGTGGGAACGTTGACGCCTTTCTGGTTCTTCAGCACGCCGCCGAAATCGACGCGCGCTTTCACATGGCTGCGCGCGCGCCCGATCACGGTGAGCTGCTGCTTGCCGTCGTCGAGCTTGAGGATGTCGCCCTCCTCCAGCGCATCGACGAGTTCCGCGTGCGGGAGGCGAATGAGGCCCGGACCGCCGGGCTCGTTCGACGCTTCGAGCGTCACAACCTCGTTGTAACGCAAGGTGATCTGCCCTTCGGGGAACGTGCCGACGCGAATCTTCGGTCCCTGCAAGTCGGCGAATACAGCGACCGGCGAACCGGCCCTTGCCTCGGCGGCCCGGATCGCGGTCATGCGCCGCTTGTGATCTTCACGCTCGCCGTGACTGAAATTGAGCCGGAAGCAATCGACGCCGGCTTCGATCAGCATAGCCAGCCGCTCCGGCGGATCGCTGGCGGGTCCCATCGTGGCGACAATCTTACAATCGCGTGCGCGCATGAGCGGAGACATTCAGTGCGTCGCGGCGAAAGTCCAGGGCTAGCCGCCCATCTTGTACGGGCCGCCCTTCTCCAGCGCGCGTTGGTAGGCGGGGCGCGCTTGGTAGCCTTTGCGCGCGCGCACGAGGTTTGGATAGCGCTCCAAGCCGCCGCGCTGGCTGGCGGCGTCGAGGACGAAGCTCATCTGGATATCGGCCGCGGTGAAACGGTCGGCCACGAAATGGTTTCGCTCGCCGAGGGCTGCGTTTGCGAACGACAGATGATTGTCGATCTCGGGTTCGATGCGCATGGCCATCAGCGGCGCGCCCGCTTCACCCAGCAGACCCACGTAAAGCTTCAACAGCAGCGGCAGCATCGCCGAGCCTTCGGCGAAATGGAGCCAATAGAGATATTCGGCGCGTTGAGCCTCACCCAGCCGCACGGAGAGTTCGCCGCCCCGTTCGGTTTCGGCGAAGTATTCGATGATAGCGCCGCTCTCCGCGTAAATCCTGCCGTCACGCTCGAGCACCGGCGATTTGCCGAGCGGATGGATCGCTTTCAGGTCGGGCGGCGCGAGACGCGTCTGCGGATTGCGGCCGTAGCGCTTGACCTCATATACGAGCCCGAGCTCCTCCAGCAGCCACAACACACGCTGCGAGCGCGACTCTTCGAGATGGTGGACGGTGATCACGAGATTCTCCGCTAGTACGGATTGAAGTTCAGCTTCAGCCCCGGTTCCGGCCATCGCGCTTTCACCAGCTTGCCTGTGCCGGAGAGCGTGATGAACGCGTCGCGCATGTCGGCGCCGCCGAAACAGATGTTGGTGACGATAGGATCGGGAAAGCCCGCGTGCGTCGTCGCGCCTTCCGGGGTGAAGGTGGTGATGCCGCCGTTGAGGATGGTGGCGACGCAGATATTGCCGTTGGCCTGCACGGCGAGGCTGTCGAAATAGGCGTGCTCCGGAACGCCGCCGACATAGCGCGCCATGAAACCCGGCGCGCGCGGCGCGACTTCGCCGGGGCCGCTGATGTCGAACGCCCACAGCCGCGCGGTGTCCGTTTCCGCCGCATAGACGACTTTCTCGTCAGGCGAGAGGCCGACGCCGTTGAGCCCGCTCGCGGAACCGTACATCACTTCCTTCAATAGCGAGCCGTCGGGCTTGGCGTAGTAAAGTCCGCCCATCTCTTTCACGCGCGAGCGGCGCTTGCCGAGGTCGGTGAACCAGAACGCCCCGGATTTTTCGAACACGATGTCGTTCGGGCCGGACAGGCGATCGTCGCCGATCTTCTCGTAGATGCGCTCGACCTTGCCCGTGTTGAGATCGATGCGTTCGATGCGGCCGGTCTCGTAATCGGCGGCCGCGTTGCCGGGAATGGTCATGCCGTTGGCGTCGTGCCATGCGAAGCCGCCATTGTTGCAGACGTAGATCGCGCCATCGGGACCGAACGCGGCGCCGTTCGGGCCGCCGCCGATCTGGGCGATGATCTCGGTTCTCCCCTGCCAGCAGCGTGTCAGCGTTCCGCGTTTGATTTCGACCAGGATGACGCTGCCGTCCGGCATGGCGATGGGCCCTTCGGGAAACTGAAGGCCCTCGGCGATGATTTCGAAGTTGGACATGGCGCGATGCTAATGGGTTGGAGCGCGGGCCTCCAGGCCCGCCTTGGCGCGACATCGAAGAATTCGTGCGCCAGGCGCGCGCTCCGACTGCTAACGTTCGAGCACCCTCACTACGAAATCCGCGTCGTCCTTCGGCCCGCGCTGGACGTATTCTCGGTTGAGTTCGCGCCAGCCGGAAAGATCGAGGTCGAGGCGCGCGTCGCCCTCGGGCGAGAGGTTCACCTCGGTGAGGACGATACGGTCAGCCTGCGGCAGCACTGCGTTGAAGAGCTGCGCGCCGCCGATGACGCACATTTCGTCCGCGCCTGACGCTTCGGCCATCGCCCGGCCGGCCGCGAGCATGGCGGCGGGATCGGTGTAAACCCAGGCGTCTTGCGCCGTGAAGTTGGCGTCGCGCGAGAGGATGAGGTTCTGCCGGCCTGGCAGCGGCTTTCGCGGCAGCGAGTCCCACGTCTTGCGCCCCATCAGCACCGGCTTGCCCA
>JAEWNX010000276.1 GCA_023461135.1 Pseudomonadota bacterium | reverse complement strand
TGTAAGGATCGCTTGCCAATGTCAGGCAGCGATCTGGCGGGTTCCGGGCGGATAGAGACTAAGGATGATCGAGGGCATGAGTGCGGGAGGCACACCCTCGTCGAGCATCATCGCGAACATCGCGTCTTCATCGATGGTCGGCGTCATGTCTTCAATCACGAGATTGGCGCGGGACTCCGCGACATCCTCGCGCCAGAGCGCGATCTGTTCGGGAGTGCCGCGTTCGAAATCCATCTGGCGGATGCGCTCGCGCAGCGCTTCAATATCGATCTGGGCCATCGCGTCATCCTTTCTATCTTAACCTTACTCTCCCCGGCGCGATTCCTCAACAAATCACTCGACGCGACAGTCACTCGATTCACCATGTCCCGCGCCCGTTCGGGCGCGGGATGATCGCCGCAACTATTAGTATTCGTTGGCTAACATGATGGTCAGCACACGCTTGGTCTGGTGCTCATCCCACGGCACTTCGCTGCCATAGGTGAGCGTATTGTCATAGTAATCCACTTTCCAGAACACTGTCTCGGTAATCGTCTTCTCGTCTTTGGGCCGCTCCTGCGTCCACCCTCCCGTCGCGAGGCGATAGACCGCGCCGAAATCATGTTCCCCATAGGGGTCATTGTCTCCGTCGAACCGGGAAAATCCCACGATCGCCGCCAGTGCCGCAAAGCGGTCGGCATCGGGAAGGGACTGAAACCCTAGCGTGACGTTGGCAATGGAAGCCGTGCCGGGATTGCTCCGGGCCGCATCGTTCAGGCGACGGATGGTGTCGAGTTGTTCGGGGCTGCGCATAACTGATCCTCCTGCTGCATGGGCCGCAAGGCCGCTCGGCCTCACGGCCCTGCCTGTCCGGCGAGGACGGGATGGGGAGGGGGAGCGAGAATCTGCCGCTGGCGCGGGCGAGCCGCCTAGCGCGGCCGTCGTTCTCCGAAGCGACGGGTGCCGCGGTTGGCGGATTACACGGGCGGTCGATTGTCGTTCGGGAACGAAAGGGCAGCACCCTTGGCGTTCCCCGGGGCGGCGATAGCTCGCCAGCGAGCATTGAGCCGCCAGCTCACATCAATGCGCAACGCGCGCGACTTCCAGCTCACGCTTGTCGCCGGGCGTCGCGATCGCGTGATTAAAGCGAGCTAGGCATGAGCCGGCGTCGGTCGGCCGGTGCATTTAGCGAACAGGGCGATAGCCTGGTCGCAGACGCGGCAGTGCCCCTCACAGCAATCGTGCATGAGGAACGCCACCAAGTCAGATAGCGCGGGAAAGATAGCGCTGTAGATGATCGAACGGCCTTCCCGCCGGCGAACCACCAGCCCTGCCTGCTCGAGCTGACTTAGATGGAATGACAGGCGCGACGGCGGCACACCACCTAGCGCCTCACCGATCATGCCGGCGGAGCGGCCATCGGCGCCGGCGACCACCAGCATTCGCACGATCCGAAGGCGGGTTTCGTTGGAGATGGCGGCGAACGCACCGAGCGCTTGATTTTCGTCCATGCCTCGCTCAATAGTTCAAACTTACTTGAAATATAACCGTCGCTGGTAGGCGGCGCAGACGAGGCGTTCGGATGTATCTCTACCGGATCGCCATGCACGGGCCAACCAAGGCTGTGATTGCGTGGATCATGTTGATTTTATCGGTCGTAAATCTGCTAATGAGGCGCACTCGCGCTGCTAAGTCGATTATGCTGACCGCTTTAGTGGGTGGCGTTGCCCTCGGGCTTGCCGGGCCGGCCTTGGCCCAAACGGCACCTGCGCAAACCGCTTGGCGTCTGCTCGACTATATCGCCGTCGACTATCCCGAAGCGGTCGCGGACGGTAAAATCACCAACGCTGGCGAATATGCCGAGATGCAGGAGTTCTCCGCGACGGCCGCCAAGCTGATCGGAGAGCTGCCGGCATCGTCGGCGCGCACCGGCCTCGAACGCCAAGCCGGCGACCTGCAAAGGATCATCGCGGCGAAGGCATCGGCTCCCGCCATTGCGACGGCTGCGCGCGGCCTGGCTGCCGATCTTATCAAAGCCTATCCGGTTCCGCTGGCGCCGACGATTGCGCCTGACGTCGCACGCGGAAAAACGCTCTACGCGCAACAATGCGCGAGCTGTCACGGTGCGAGTGGCAAGGGCGACGGCCCGCAGGCGCGCGGCCTCGATCCCGCGCCGATCGCATTCGCCGATGAGGCGCGGGCGCGCGAGCGCAGCGTGTTTGCGCTCTATCAGGTGCTTGAACAGGGGCTCGACGGAACGAGCATGGCGAGCTTCGCCGAACTGCCACCGCAAGATCGCTGGGCGCTCGCCTTCTATGCCGGTTCGTTTGCCTATCCCGAGAGTGAAGCGAAGGCCGGGAAGACGCTGTGGGACGGTGACGCCGATCTTCGCCAGCGCCTCGATCTGGAAAAGCTGGTGGGCACGACGCCCGCCGCGCTGGCGGCGCAAGTCGGTGAGGACAAAGCGCGCCAGCTCACGGCCTATCTACGCCGTCATCCCGAAGCGACGGTCGCGGCGGAGGCGGCGGGCACGTTGACGCTGGCGCGGGCGCGCCTCGACGCTGCCCTCGCCGCTTATGGCCGGGGCGAACGCAAGACGGCGACCGATCTGGCGCTTTCGGCCTATCTCGATGGGTTCGAGCCGGTCGAAGCGGTGCTGTCGGCGCGAGACAATACGCTCATGGTTCGCATCGAGGGTGCGATGGCCGATCTTCGAGCCGGGATCGCCAAGAGTGAGCCGGTCGAGACGGTCAAGGAGCGCGTCGCTACGCTGGACGGCTTGTTTGCGGACGCGGAAACGGCGCTCGCGCCAAGCGAGGCGTCGGCCACATCGAGCTTTGTGGCCGCTTTCACAATTCTGGCGCGCGAAGGGCTGGAAGCCCTGCTGATCGTGGTCGCCATGATCGCCTTCCTGAGCAAAGCCGATCGGCGTGACATGCTGCCCTACGTGCACGGGGGCTGGATCGCGGCGCTTGTCGCCGGTGCCGCCACCTGGGCGGCGGCGACATGGCAGATCGCCATCAGCGGCGCGAGCCGCGAACTGACCGAAGGGTTTGGCGGCGTGTTCGCCGCAATCGTGTTGCTGTGGGTCGGTATCTGGATGCACGGAAAGAGCAACGCCGATGCCTGGCAACGCTATATCCGCGACAAGCTGAGCAAGGCGCTCAACCGCCGATCGGCGTGGTTCCTGTTCCTGCTCGCCTTCGTCGTCGTCTACCGCGAGGTGTTCGAAACGATCCTCTTCTATGCCGCGATTTGGGGGCAGGGGAACGGCGGCGCGGTCATCGCTGGCGCCCTCGCGGCGGTTGCGCTGCTGGCCGTGATCGCAGTCGTGATGATGCGTTACAGCCGCACGCTCCCGATCGGCACGTTCTTCGCCTACAGCTCGGCGCTGATCGCCATCCTCGCCGTCGTTCTGATCGGGAAGGGCAGCGCCGCGCTGCAAGAAGCGGGCTATCTCCCCGTCACTCCGTGGCCGGGGCTTCCCCGAAGCGAGCTGCTGGGGATCTACCCGACGCACGAGACGATCGGGGCGCAGCTCGTCATGGTCGTGCTGCTGGTCGCCGGCTTCCTGTGGAACCGGCGCAGCGCCATCCGAGCTGGGAGGGCAGCGGCATGACGATCGCCACGCTGCGCGATCGGCTCGAAGGGAGCCAGGTCGCGATCTATTTCGCAGCCGTAGCGGCGGGCGCCCTGATCGCGTTCGCGATCCCCGGCACGGCCGGATGGGAAGGGGCGATCAATCCGGCGCTCGCCCTGATGCTCTTCGTCACCTTCCTGCAAGTGCCGCTCGCGGAACTGGGTCGCGCCTTTGGTCGACTCCGCTTCCTCGGTGCGCTGCTCGCGGTCAATTTC
>JAEWNX010000275.1 GCA_023461135.1 Pseudomonadota bacterium | reverse complement strand
GCTCGGTTTCGACGCCCGACAAATTCGCGTCGCCTGGCGTGATGTACAAGTTGGGCACCTTCGTCGGCAGGATCGCTTTCGACAAAGGCTGATGGCCAACGAGCACGTCGTAGCTCGTCACGGTGCGATCGTGCGGATGGATGTCGATGCCGGTCGATGCGTTGCCCTGCGGATCGGTGTCGAAGATGAGCACCTTCTGGCCGGCCGCCGCGAGCGCCGTGCCCAGATTGATGGCGGTGGTCGTCTTGCCCACCCCGCCCTTTTGGTTGGCGATCGCCAATATGCGCATGTCCCACTCCTCTGAAGGAGGCTGGAGCGGTTCAGGCGGCCTTGCTGATGCGAACAATGCGGCCGCGCGGATCGCTCAGGCTCTCCAGCACGTCTGCCCGGTACGCCCCACCATTTAGAGCGTCAGATGCGGCGGTCAGCTCGGCGTCTAGGTTTGCGCCTTTTGGGAAGAGCCCGATCGCGCCGCGATCGAGAATCGGCTTCGCATAGGCGATGAGTCGCGGCAAGGGCGCGAGGGCGCGGGCTGTAACGACGTCGTATGGGCCCTGACCCGCCCGGAAATCCTCGATCCGGGCGTTGAAGACCTCGGCCGGGAGGTCGAGTTCCGCGACCACCTTTTCAAGGAACTTGGCCTTTTTCCCTGTGGCCTCAACCAGATGGACGGCGCTCCCCGGTGTGTCCGCCAGGAAGGCGGCGAGGACCAGGCCGGGGAAGCCCGCCCCTGCGCCCAGGTCCGCCCAGCGCTTCGCCTCTGGAGCGAATTTTAGGAGCTGTGCACTGTCCAGCACATGCCGGGACCAGAAAAGGTCCAGCTCCTTGGGCCCGATCAGGTTCATCCGTTCGGACGCCTCGGCCAGGAGCCGGCGGTAGGTAGCCAAGCGGTCGATTGTTTCCTGTGAAACAGCGAGGTCCTTCTGGAGCTCCTCTGGGCCGTAGCTCACGGGTGCGGCCCTGCTCCGCCGTAGGCGGCGGCCAGGTAGCGGGCGATCGGCTTGGGCTCATCGAGGAAGAAGACGCCATTGGCTTCCTTGGCGCCTTCGGGCGGCGTTGAAGCATCAGCCAGCACCAGCACGGGCAGCGACTGGTTCTCTTCGCCGATCAGCGCAATGACGTCGTGGCGCGGCCGCGGATACGGCATGCGCTTCACATCGATCGAGCGCCCCCAATGCGGGTTGGCCAGCAGCACGCCCTCCATCGTCGCGCACGACGTGCAGAACCACGTGCCCTCAAGCGCGGGATCCTCGAACGGCGCGCGGAGGATGAAGAGCGTGTCGCGCGCGAGTCTCATGCACGTTTCCTGTTTTCGCGCTTCACATGCGCGAGCAATGCGGTGAGCGCGCCGGCGGTGACGCCCTCGATGCGCGAAGCCTGGCCGAGCGTGACGGGGCGCGCGGCCGCGAGCTTCTCACGAACTTCGTTGGAGAGACCGCCGACGGATGCGTAATCGAGCGCGGGATCGATGCGCAGATCTTCGTCGCGCTTGAAGGCCTCGACGTCGAGCGCCTGGCGTTCGAGGTAGCCGGAATACATCGCGTCGATCTCAAGCTGCTCGCGCGCTTGGCGCGAGAGCGAGCCAAGCTCGGGCCAGACAGCGGCGAGCTGTTCGAACTCGATCGACGGGTACGCGAGGAGCTGCAGCGCGTTGCGGCGTTGGCCATCCTGATTGACTTTGAAGCCCCGTGTTTCGGCTTGCTGCGGCGTGAGATTGAGCGTGCGCGCCGTTTCGCGCGCCGCTTCGATTTCCCACATTTTATCGGCGAAAACTCGCGACCGCTCGGCGCCCACGCAACCAAGCTCGACGCCCTTTGGCGTGAGGCGCTGGTCGGCGTTATCGGCGCGCAGCGAGAGCCGATACTCGGCGCGTGAGGTGAACATGCGATAGGGCTCGGTGACGCCGCGCGTGACCAAGTCGTCGATCATCACGCCGATATAGCCTTCCGCGCGGGTGATCTCGAACGGCCCTGCTCCGGACGCCGCGCGCGCTGCGTTGAGACCCGCGATGAGACCTTGCGCGGCGGCTTCTTCGTAGCCGGTCGTGCCGTTGATCTGGCCGGCCAGGTAGAGGCCCTTGATGCGCTTGGTCTCCAGAGTCGGCATCAGTTCGCGCGGATCGACGTAGTCGTACTCGATCGCGTAAGCGTGGCGTTTGATGACGACGTTCTCGAGCCCCGCGATGGTGCGGATGAAGCGCTCCTGCACGTCCTCCGGCAGCGAAGTGCTGATGCCGTTCGGATAGACGGTGTCGTCATCGAGGCCTTCGGGTTCGAGGAAGATCTGGTGCGATTGCTTTTCGGCGAAACGCACGACCTTGTCTTCGATCGACGGACAATAACGCGGCCCTCGCCCGCTGATTGCGCCGGAATAGACAGCCGACTTCGAGAGCGACTCTTCGATGATCTTGTGCGTTTCGGCGTTGGTGTAGGTGACGCCGCAAGCGACTTGTTCGTTGGTGATGCGCTCGGTCAGGAACGAGAACGGAGACGGCTCTTCGTCGCCCTCCTGCTTCTCCAGCGAGGTCCAATCGATGGAGCTGGATTGCAGCCGCGCCGGCGTGCCGGTCTTCAGCCGCCCCATCGCGAAACCCGCGCCGTACAAGCGATCCGAGAGGCCGATGGCGGGCGCTTCGCCGTGGCGGCCGGCGGGGATGCGCTTGTCGCCGATATGGATCACGCCCTTCAGGAACGTGCCGGTAGTCAGCACCACGCGGGGCGCGACGAAGAGCCGACCGTTGGCGGTGGCGACGCCGGTGACGACGCCGTCCGTGACCATCAGGTCCTCGACGGCGGCGGCGCGGACATCGAGGTTGGACTGCTCCGCCAGCGCGGCCTGCATGGCCTGGCGATAGAGCTTGCGGTCGGACTGGGCTCGGGGGCCGCGGACGGCGGGGCCCTTGGAGCGGTTGAGCAGGCGGAACTGGATGCCTGCGGCGTCGGCCACGCGGCCCATGACGCCGTCGAGCGCGTCGATCTCGCGGACCAGGTGGCCCTTCCCGAGGCCGCCAATGGCCGGGTTGCAGCTCATCTCGCCGATTGTCTCGAGCTTATGGGTCAGCAGCAGCGTGCGCGCGCCCAGGCGCGCCGCCGCAGCAGCAGCTTCGCAGCCTGCATGGCCGCCGCCGATGACAATCACGTCGTAACGCATGGGTCGCGGGTCTTAGCTCAAAGGGGTCTCGCCGTCATGTGGCGCGCCCGCTAGAGAGCGCCAATGGCGCATAGGATCATCATCAGCGGAATTGCCACGGCCTGGCAGCGATTCAGCGACGACCGGGAGGCCGAGCAGATCACGAGCGCCGAGCGGCTGCCCCACTTTGCCGGGCTCGAGTATCGCCGGGAGTCGCTGTGCGACTATATGCGCGACGGCGCCAATAGCCGCGCGTTGGCGGAGCTTGGACTGAGAGGCGGGTACATCACGCTTGGCTATTCCGCCCAGCAAAACGAGCTGATCGCGATCACGGAGTACGCCGCGCCGCGCGCGCTGACGGCGCAGGAATTGGACGCGCTCGTCGCGTACACTGTGGGTCAATGGAGCGATGGCGTCGGCTCAAACTTCTCGCAGAGTCTTGCTGTGGCCGCTCGCGTCAGCATCGACATTATGCTCGACGCCGATGATGTGAAGGTCCAGCAGATCGCAGCGTGATTTCACGTGCAACCCGCTAATTTCGGTTCATCAGTTTCGCGTGAAACGCCATATTCCATGCGGTTTTCGCGCGATCTCATTTGCCGACGCAGAAGCTCGAGAAGATCTCGCTGAGCAAATCTTCGACGTCGATGCGGCCTGTGAGACGGCCGATTGCGGTGGTCGAAACGCGCACGTCTTCGGCGGCCAATTCGGGGCCCTGATCCATCGCCGCGATCGCGCGCTCCAGTGCATCGCGCGCCTCTTCCACCAGCCGCCGGTGACGCGCCCGCGTCAGCACCGGCGCCTCTTCGCGGCCGAGCGCTTCGGCGACGCGCGCTTCGAGCTGGGTGTGGAGCTGCGCGAGGCCGATGCCGGCCAGGGCCGAGACTTCGAGGAAGGCGCCAGACTGGTGGCCTTCGACCTTGTCGGCCTTCGAGTGAACCAGGATGTCGTCACCCTGCAGCGCGGCTTTGAGTTCGGGCGGCGTTGGTTGGCCGATCTCGACCACGCCGATCCTGAGGTCGGCCTCCTCGGCGCGGGCCAAAGCGCGGCGGACGCCTTCGGCTTCGATGGCGTCGGCGGCTTCGCGCAGGCCGGCGGTGTCGGCGATCCAGACGGGGTAGCCAGCCAGCACCAGGCGGACTTCCACGACATCGCGCGTGGTGCCGGGCAAGTCGCTGACAATGGCGGCTTCCCGCTTGGCCAGGGCATTCAGGAGGCTCGACTTGCCGGCGTTGGGCGGGCCGATGATGGCGATGCGATAGCCGTCGCGGATGCGCTCGCCGCGGTGGGCGTCATTGAGGTGCTCGCCCATGTCGGCGACGAGCGCATGCAGGAGCGGGCCGGCGCGGCGCGAGAGTTCGCCGGGCAGGCCCTCGTCCGGGAAATCGATCTCGGCTTCGATCAGCGCGGCTGCCTCGATCAGGCGCGCACGCCACACCTCGTAGACGCTGCTGAGCGCGCCGCGGCGCTGGCGAAGGGCTTGGCGGCGCTGGCCTTCGGTCTCGGCGTCCACGAGGTCGGCGAGGCCTTCGGCTTCTGCCAAGTCGAGCTTGCCGTTCTCGAAGGCGCGGCGGGTGTATTCGCCGGGCTCGGCGATGCGGACGCCGGGCTGGCTTAAGGCCGCGTCGATCATCGCGGCGATGACGGCGGCGCCACCGTGGACGTGGAGTTCGGCGACGTCTTCGCCGGTGAAGCTAGCGGGTCCGGGAAACCAGAGGGCCAAACCGTCATCGAGCGAGAGGCCGCCGTCGGGCGCGCAGAACGCCATGCGGGTGGCGCAGCGCGGCTTGGGCAGATCGCGGTCGGTCAGCGCACGCAGCACGTCGCCGCTTTGCGGTCCGGACAAGCGGATCACCGCGACGCCAGCGCGGCCCGCGCCGGAGGCCAGCGCGACGATCGTGTCCGGTTTCATGTGAAAATATCTAAGCCGCGCTTAGGGCTTTTCACGTGAAGCGCCGCCGGACATCGCACTGCCGGCGGCAGAGGTCATCAGCTTCACGAACGCGTCCTGGGCTTGCGTGCCGACGCTCATCCACGACTGCATCATGGTCTCAGGGCTCATCAGCGCGATGTTCTGTTCCATGCGCTTGCCCATCTCGGCGACGAGCTGGTCGTTGATCGGCGTGACGTCCGGCAGGCCCATGAAGCGGCGCGCTTCCTCGGGCGAGCATTCGACATTGACGGTGAACTTCATTGTTTGGGTTCCTGGCCAATTCCTTCGCGCAGACTGCGCGTGCGGGGTCTATAACGCGGGCCACACACAAGAGACAGCGGAGGCTTGGCGATGGCTGAGTGGATTCAGGTGCAAGGTCGGGACGGTGCGTTCCGCGCGTACGTGGCGCGGCCGGCGGGACCGCCGAAGGCGGCCGTGGTGGCGATCCAGGAGATCTTTGGCGTCAACGCGGTGATGCGCGGCAAGGCCGACTGGCTGGCGCGCGAAGGCTTCCTGGCGATCGCGCCCGATCTCTTCTGGCGGCTCGAAAAGGATGTCGACATCACCGATCAGACAGAAGCCGAGTGGTCAAAAGCCATCGACCTGATGAACCGCTTCGACGCGGGCAAAGGCGTCGAGGATATCCAGGCGACGATCAGCGAAGCGCGGCGGATGGTGGGCGGCGGTAAGGTCGGCGCTGTCGGCTACTGCCTCGGCGGTTTGCTGGCGTATCTCACAGCGACGCGCACGGATGTGGACGCGAGCGTCGGGTATTACGGTGTGAACATTCCCGCGTTCCTGGGCGAAGCGGCGAACATCAGGAAGCCGCTGCTGCTGCACGTCGCCGGCAAGGACGGGTTTGTCGACGAGAAGGCGCAGGCGGCGATGCGGCAAGGTGTGGGCGGAAATCCACTTGTGACACTGCATGCCTATCCGGACCGCGATCACGCCTTCACGCGCGAGGGCGGCAAGAACTATCACGAGGGCGACAAGCAGGTGGCGGACGGACGGACGATCGCATTCTTCAAGCAGAACTTGGGATGAAGCCGTGAAAGCCATCCGCATCGAACAGCACGGCGGACCGGAGGTGCTGCGCCTCGTTGATATTGAAACGCCGGCGCCGGGCGCGCATGAGGTGCGCGTGCGGCATGAGGCGGTCGGGATCAACTTCATCGACACCTATCACCGCACCGGCTTGTACAAGATCGCGCTGCCGAGCGGACTCGGGTCAGAGGCGGCGGGCGTTGTCGACGCGGTCGGCGAAGGCGTGACGCGCTTCAAGATCGGCGATCGCGCCGCGTATTCCTTGAGTGCGCTCGGCGCGTACGCCGAGGCGCATGTCGTCAGCGAAAACCGCGCCGTGAAGTTGCCGGATGCAGTATCGTTCGACATCGCTGCGGCTTCGCTGCTGAAGGGCATGACGGCGCGTTATCTTCTGCGAAAGACGTTTCGCGTGGAACAGGGTCACATCGTTCTGATCCACGCGGCCGCCGGCGGCGTCGGTCAGATTCTTGTACAATGGGCCAAGCATCTCGGCGCGAGCGTCATTGCTAGCGTGGGCGGCGATGCGAAAGCGGAGGTGGCGCGCGCGTTGGGCGCCGATCATGTGCTCGTGACGTCGCGCGATGATGTCGCCAAGCGCGTGCGCGAGATCACGAACGGAGCGGGCGCGCATGTCGTCTATGACGGCGTCGGCAAGGACACCTGGGATGCTT
>JAEWNX010000274.1 GCA_023461135.1 Pseudomonadota bacterium | reverse complement strand
ATGCCGCCGAGCGCATGGACGATCTCCGGCATACGCTTCACCTCAAGCGGGCCGTCGCCTTCGCAGGTGATGGCGATCTCGGTCCCCAGTCCCTCGTGAGGTGCGGCGATCTCGTTGAGCAACGATTTGATCGGCGCGCGGGCGTGCATGACGTCGCCGGTTTCGCGGCGCGCCGAAAGCTGGCCGAGGATGGCGCGGCAGCGCTCGCTCTGGGTAACCAGCAAGTGCAGATCTTCCGCCCGGGGATCGTCGGGCTTGAGATCGCGCGCCATCTCCTTGGCGACGAGGTGAATGGTGGCGAGCGGCGTGCCCAGTTCGTGCGCCGCGGCGGCGGCGAGCCCGCCGAGCGCAGATAGCGTCTGCTCGCGTGCGAGCACGGCTTGCACGGCCGCAAGTGCGATGTTCAGGCGCTCTTCTTCCGCCGCGACGCGCCAGGCATAGACGCTGGTGAAGCCAAGACCGACGAGAACTGCGGCGGCGATGCCGAGCTGGTAGAGCGGAGGCAGGTTGAACGTTGCGTCCTCCGGCCACGGCAGCGGCAGCCGCAACACCGAGATCGCGCCGACGCATGCGAAGGTGAGCGCCGCGAGCATCGCGGTGACGGCAGGACGCAAAATGGTCGCCGACACTGCAACAGGCGCGACAAACAAGAACACGAAGGGGTTCTGTAGCCCGCCCGTCAAAGCCAGCAGAACAGCAAGCTGCACGACGTCGTAGGCGAGCTGCGCGGCCGCTTCCCACTCCAACGCCAATTCCTGCGCGCGGCGCATGAAGGAGAGCGCGAGATTGAGCGCCACTGAAACGCCGATCGCCGCCAGCGCCCAGCCCAGAGGGAAATCGACGTCCAGTCCGTAGCGAACGAACAGCACAGCAACGGTCTGGCCCATGACGGCCAGCCAGCGCAGCACGATCAGCGTGCGTACGCGCACCCGGCTGGTCGCGCTCCAAAATGGGGGGACGGGCGCGGGGGTCCTGGTTTAGGCAATGGCCATGGACTGATGACATGCGCCGGGGCCGGGGGTGGGCTCAAGAGCAATGGGACATGAAACGGGCGCGTTCGCGCGATGGCGGCTGCCTAGGACCGCTCCAGCACAACCACCATCGGCCCGATCGCGTGCGTGTCATCGCGGCGGTCCAGCGACGGCGCCCAAAGACTCGAGACGGCGCCGTCGAAGAATAGCGCGTCGCGGCACCCGAGTTCGTCGCGGAAGAAACGGGCGAAGCGCCCGAAGGACACGGCGCCTGAACTGATCACGAAGTACGCGTGGCGCTCGTCGCGCACGCCGACGCCGTTGCGGATGTAGCGGGACGGGCCGTCGTGTTGAAACCGCGGATGCAGGTCGCCGTCGATCACCAGCATTGGACCCGATTGCGTCGCCCATCGCGCATCGTGCTCCGCGGCGGCGAACTCTTCCGAAGACGTCACGTGCACAGCGCCGTCCGCGCTCTGCCAGAACACGCCGTTCGGCTTCATATGGAAGTTGCCCGGGCCATCGGTGAGCCGCAGCCGATGCCGCTCGACGGTGTCCTCGACATAAAGTCCGATCGGCGCGCCCGCGTCGTTGAACATGCCTGCGTTCATTGCAAAGCGAAGCCGCGCGCTGTCGCGCCCCAGCATTTCGTTCAACGCATCGAAGTCACGCAGATATTCGCCCTCGGCGCCGCGCGAGGCGAGACGCAGGTCGTGCCGTGTGGCGTCATATGTACAAACGATGAAACGCGATCCCTCGAAGCGGCGCTGTGCGCAGGGCCGATCGCTCGCACCTTGCGTACGCGCCGTTACGGCGAACGCGATAATCAGCGCCGCCACGATCAAAAGAGGCGCCGCAATTTTGGCCCAGTTCATGAAAGCGATTTGGACTACGCCGCGCGCGCGCTCAAGCGCGGCCTGCGGCATGGCGCCCCCTGTGCGCTCGCGCCGCGTTGCTGGGCGCACGCTGGCGCCGTTTAGCTGGGCGCATGGGAGACCCGCCTGAAACGCCCCGCCGCAATCTGACCGGCGCCGTTGTGCCAGCGGTCGCCGCCGCGGCTTTGATGGCGGTAGGCGCCATCGCTCTCGTGGGTGTCAACGGACGCGCACGTGTCGCGAACGCCGCGCCACAGGGCTGCATTCTTGAAGGCGCGGAGGCTGTCGGCGGCCCCATCGATTTGATCGACGAGAATGGCGCGCACGTGACGCAAGCGGATTTCGCCGGGCAGCCGGCGGTGATCTATTTCGGTTTCACGAACTGCCCGGATGTGTGCCCCACCAGCATGTACGCGGTAGCCGAAGCGCTCGCGCAGCCGAACGGCTATGATGTGCAGCCGATCCTCATTTCAGTGGATCCTGCGCGCGATACGCCAGAGCGCATGCGTCAGTACACCGAAACGGAAGGCTTTCCCGCGGGCCTGGTTGGGCTCACGGGGTCGCAGTCGCAGATCGATGGCGCGCTTGCGGCGTTTCACGCTTACGGACGCGCCCAGCCGCCCGCGCCGGACTCGCCTGCGAACGTGTACAACGTCGACCACACGTCGTTTCTTTATGTGGTCGACGGTGAATGGCGCACGGTGGCGATCATGCCTACGACGGGCCGGGAACGCCCGGGGGACCCCACGAGTCCCGTGGTGGCCCCGCCGGTCCAGGACATCGCGGCCTGCATCTCCGCAGGCCTGGAGCGAGGCTCTGCTGGAACCTGAGCTTGGCGGCTGGGGTAATTAACATTACATCATGTAAACTGGCGGTCTGACGCGGCTGGCCGCCGAGTGACCTTGCTGCATAGCAACAAACTCGGCTGCGAGGTGTTTGGGATTACCAGGACGGGGACGGCGCAGTACCCGACTCGCGGTACGCTGCGCTGCAGCACGAAAGGGCAAAATGCTCTACTCGCTTTATGAGCTGGGCCACCTCTCAATGGCGCCGCTTCGGATCGCCGCCATGATGCAGTCGAGCGTGCTGCGCTCGCCGCTCAACCCGGTGGCCGACACCGAGATCGCCCGGACCGCTGCGGCAGCCTCGGACCTGTTCGAGACGGTCACCCGCCGCTACCGTAAGCCGGCCTGGAACCTGCCGCACACCGTGGTGAACGGGGCGCAGGTGCCGGTGACGGTAAAGGCGGCCTGGTCCTCGCACTGGTGCGAGATGCTTCACTTCCAGCGCGACGCCGATGCGCTGAACGCCGCGCGCGGCGGCGATCGCCCCGACCCGGCGGTGCTGCTGGTTGCTCCGATGTCGGGACACTATGCGACGCTGCTGCGCTCCACCGTGGAAGCTTTCCTGCCGGAGCACGAGGTTTACGTCACCGATTGGGCCGATGCGCGCATGGTGCCGGTGATCGCGGGCCGCTTCGATTTGCACGATTACATCGATCACGTGATGGCGATGCTGCGCGTGCTTGGGCCGGAGACGCATGTCGTCGCTGTGTGTCAGCCGGGGCCGCTGGTGCTGGCGGCTGTGTCGCTGATGTCTGCGCAAGACGATCCATGCACGCCGGCGACCATGACGTTCATGGGCTCGCCCATCGATGCGCGTAAATCGCCGACGGCGCCGAACAAGCTCGCCGAGACGCGCGACCTTGAGTGGTTCAAGCAGAACATGATCCACACGGTGCCGATGCTCTATCCGGGCGCGTTCCGCCGCGTGTATCCAGGCTTCCTGCAGCTTGCCTCGTTCATGGGCATGAACCTCTCGCGCCATGTCGACGCGCACTACGCGTATTTCCAGAACCTCGTGAAGGGGGACGGGGACTCAACCGAGAAGCACCGCGACTTCTACGACGAGTATCTCGCGGTGATGGATCTCACCGAAGAGTTCTACATTCAGACGCTGGAAGAGGTGTTCCAGAAGTATTCGCTGGCGAACGGCACGATGGTGCATCGCGGCGAACGCGTCGATCCGGGCGCGATCACCAAGACTGCGCTGCTGACGGTCGAAGGCGAGAATGACGACATTTCCGGCATTGGGCAGACGCAAGCGGCGCACGATCTGTGCGTGAACATCCCTGAGGCGATGCAGCGCGACTACATCCAGCCCGGCGTGGGCCATTATGGCGTTTTCAGCGGCCGGCGCTTCAGGCAGGAAATCTATCCGCGCATGCGCGACTTCATGCGGACGTTCCAAAGCGAAGCGTCGCGCGCCGGCCGGCGCAACAAGCTGAAGCTCGTCGCGGACTGAATCATTCGCTCCAGCCGGGCTGGCGCTCGTCCGTATGCAGACTCATGCCGCGCCCATCCGCGCGCCGCACCGGCACGTCTTCAGCGTTGAAGTCATCGAGGCACCGCACGTTGACGCCGTAATGGTCCGGCATCGAGCGCTTGCGGTGGAACGGATAGATGCCGCAGACGCTGCAAAAATAGTGGCGCGCGATGCGCGAGTTCCACTGGTACAGCGTGAGCTTGTCTTCGCCGGCGAGGATCGTGAGCGCACTTTCGTGCACGTTCGTCATCAGCGCATTGCGCTTGCGGCAGATCGAACAATCGCAGGTATAAAGTTCAGCGATGTCCGCATTCACAGCGAAACGAACCGCGCCGCAATGACAGCTTCCGAAGTACCGCATGTGCTGAATTTGCGCGCGAGGGCCGAAGCACGCAAGGATGCGGAAAGGTGAGGTTCATGAGACTCTTCCGTATGCGCTTCGATTCGCGACAGAAAGTCGGACCGGTTCAAACCGAGATCGAAACGATCGATGGGCGGCGTGTGCCGCTCAAGGTCGTCGTCAATCCGCGCGCGCGCCATGTTTCCGTGCGCATCGATCCAACGCGCCGCGAAGCGATCGCGACGGCCCCGAGCAAACGCTACCTGAAACATGCTGAGCAATTCGCAGCCGAGCGGGCGGGCTGGATCGCGCAGGAATTGTCGCGTTTGCCCCAGGGCGTCCAGCTCGCGCCGGGCGCGCGCGTGACGTTGCGCGGCGCCGAGCACGAACTTGTTTACGAGCACGGCCGCTCCGGCCCGCGGATCGAGATGGGCTATCCGCCACGTCTCGTGGCGCCTGCGCCGGATATCGCGCTGTTCGAATCCCGCCTGCTGCGTTTTTTCAAGGAAGAGGCGCGCCACGATTTGAT
>JAEWNX010000273.1 GCA_023461135.1 Pseudomonadota bacterium | reverse complement strand
GTCGAGAACCATCCGCTGCCCGGCTACGAGCAGCCCGTGCACACGCCGCAACAAGTCGAAATGGCCAGCTTCTTCGACGACCTCGCCAACGCGTTCGGCGAGTCCAAGATCGAAGACATCGGCGACGCGATCGAACAAATCTTCCAGTAGAGTGTGCGCATGGCTCGGGGACCTGCGCTCGCGCACATCAAGGATTTGCGCCTATCGCTCGGCGGGGCGCCGCTGTTCGACGGCGTGGAGTTTGTGTTGCACCGCGGCGAGAGCGTTGCGCTGATCGGCGCCAACGGCGCAGGCAAGTCGACGCTCATCCGCATGCTCGCCGGCATTACCGAACCGGACGCGGGAGAGATCGCCTACTCCTCCAGCGCCACGGTCGCGCTGGCTGAACAGGAGCCAGATCTCGCGCGCTTCGCGACACTGGGCGAGTATGCGCAGGCGCCGACCACGCAGCTCACCAACACGCACGCCGCGCCGCCACATGCCGCCGAAGCGGAATTGTCCGCCTGGGGGCTCGATCCGAACCGCTCAACCGATGCGCTCTCCGGCGGTGAAACGCGCCGCGCCTCGCTCGCACGGGCGTTCGCTGCGGACGCGGACATCCTGCTGCTCGATGAGCCCCCCAATCATCTCGACATCAGCGCGATCGAGGAGCTCGAACGGCGCGTAGCCGCCTTCAAGGGCGTATGCCTCATCGTCAGCCACGACCGCCGTTTCCTGGAGCGCGTGACGACCGCGACGGTCTGGCTGCGCCAGCGCAAAGTGCTGAAGCTGGACCAGGGCTTCTCTGCTTTCGAGGCCTGGGCCGAGCGCATCGAAACCGAAGAAGCGCGCGCCGCGGCGCGGCTCGAAACCCACCTCAAGGCGGAAGAGCATTGGCTGCGCCGCGGCGTCACCGCACGCCGTTCGCGCAATGAAGGCCGCAGGCGCCGTCTCGAGGCGATGCGCGCGGAGCGTCGCGAGCGCAAAAACCTCGCCGCCAACCCCCGCGCGGCTTTGCAGGCGGATAAAGGCGCCGACTCCTCCAGACTCGTGATCGAATCAAGGCGCATCTCCAAGAGCTACGCTGATGCGCCGGTCATCGCGGATGTCTCCCTGCGCATCATGCGCGGCGACCGCGTTGGCATTGTCGGCCCGAACGGCGCCGGCAAGACCACCTTGCTCGAACTCCTGCTGCAACGCCGCGCCCCCGACGCCGGCGAAGTCCGTCTCGGCGGCAATCTCGAAATCGCCTATGTCGATCAGGCGCGCGCGATCCTCGAGACAAATGCGACGCTCTGGGAAGCGCTCGCGCCGCAAGGCGGCGACCAGGTGACGGTGCGCGGGCGCCCGCGCCATGTCGCGGCCTACGCCGCGGATTTCCTCTTCTCGCCGGCGCAGTTGCGCCAGCCCGTCAGCGCACTCTCCGGCGGCGAACGCAATCGCCTGGCGCTCGCGGTTGCGCTCGCGCGCCCTGCGAACCTGCTCGTACTCGACGAACCGACCAACGATCTCGACATGGATACGCTCGACGCGCTCGAAGACATGCTCGCGGCGTACGACGGCACCGTGCTCATCGTTAGCCACGACCGCGCCTTCCTGGACGGCGTCGCCACCCAGATCGTCGGTCCGATCGGCAAAGGCCGCTGGGCCGAAACGCCCGGCGGCTGGTCGGACTTCGAGCGCGAGCACGGCAAATTCGCCCCGCCGGGTTCCAGCCGGCCGTCCGCACCGCCCGCCAAAGCTCCTTCGCCGCAAGAGAGCCGCCGCCAAGTCCTCCAAGCTCAGCTACAAGGACGAGCGCCGCGCCGCCGAACTCGAAGCGCTGCTGCCGCGCCTGCAACACGAGATCGCCGCGCTCGACGCGCGTCTCCACGAACCCGACCTGTTCGCCAGGGACGCCGCCGCGTTCGCCGCCGGGGCGCAGCGCCTGGAGGCCGCGCGCGCCGAGCAAGCCGCCGCCGAAAGCGAGTGGCTCGACATCGAGATGCGGCGCGAGGCGCTCAACGCAGAGGACTGAATTCTCTGTTAACGGAGTCGCGCGAAGTTCTGTGCGCATGCATTCCCGCACGGCATTCATCGCCGCCGTCAGCCTCGGCGCGGTCATCACCGCCGCAACCGCAAGCGAACCTCCGCGTGCGCCGGGCGCTTACGTTTCCTTAACCACGGCCGACGCCGCCGCCTGCGCACGCGCGTGCGTCGATGACGGCATCTGCATGGCCTGGAGCTTCCATCGCGACAGCCAATGTCAGCTCAGCGCCGTGGTGACCGCGCCCAATTCGCAAGCGCTTGCAGCAGGCTTCGCCTCGCGCGCGCCAACCTTTTTGCACCCGCCTGCACCGATTGTTCAGGCTGAAAATGCGAACGTTCCGGCGCGTGCCGCCCCGCTGCCGCCCCCAGCGGCCACAGAGGATTTATCGCCCGTGGCGACGACGGAAAACGACTCGCTCCTGCTTGGCGGCCCTGCGGAAGGCGATTTGCGGCTGGGCTTGCGGTGAGCCGGCGGAAAAGTTTGTTAACGCGCGCGCCCTAACCTCCGCGCGAGTTGTGGAGTCCGGGCTGAATGTCTTCATCGCGCTTCGGCAAGCTGATCGAGCTGGCGCGCACGTCCGACAGCGCGCAGCGCCGGGAATTGTTGCGCGAAGTGACCGACTTGTTCTTCGAAACGTCCGGAACCCGAAACGAACGTGAGACGAACCTGTTCGGCGACGTGCTGCAGCTTGTCGCCGCCGAGATGCAGGACGGCGTGCTCGCCGAACTGGCCGAACGCTTCGCCGACGCAGACGACGCTCCCGTCGCGCTCATGCGCGATCTGGCCAACCACGCTTTCGCCGTCGCCGCGCCGGTGCTTGCGCGCAGCAAGACGCTCGACGAGCAGACCTTGCTCCAGATCGTCGGCGACAAGAGCCAGCAACACATCAAGGCGGTCGCCCAGCGCGAAACGGTCAGCGAAGCGCTGTCCGACGCTATCGTCCAGCTTGGTGACGATCAAGCGCTCGACGCGCTCATGCGCAACGAAGGCGCCGACATCTCGCGCACGAGCATGGAAGCCGCCGTCGACCGCGCCCGGCGGAACGCGGTGCTGCACGAAGCCGTCGTCACCCGCCGGGATCTGCCGCTCGATCTCCTCAATGACATGTACTTCGTGGTGGAGGCGAGCCTGCGCGAGCAGATCATGCAGCGCAACGCCTCGGTCGATCCGGCCGCGCTCGACGCCGCGCTCGCCAAGGCTCGCGAGCGCCTCAAGCGCACGGTCGGCGATATCAGCGCCGAAGCGAAGAACGCCATGTCGTTCATCCAATCGAAGAAGTCGGCCGGCGAACTCAACGCGCGCATGCTTGTCTCGCTCTACCGCGAAGCCAAGCAGATGCATTTCCTCTTCGGCCTCGCGGAAGTCACCAATGTCGATCCCGAGACTGTCTCGAGCATGCTGGAGCGCCGCGATGTCGATGCGCTCGCCATGTTGTGCCGCGCCGCCGGCATCGAGCGTCCGCTCTTCGTCACGCTGGCCGTGCTCACGTGCGGCGGCGAAGACGCCATGAACCGCGCCGAAGAATTCGGCCGCATGTACAACAGCGTCCCCGTCGAAGCCGCCCAACGCGCCGTCCGCTTCTTCAAAATGCGCAAGGCCGCGGCTTAAGCGGCGGCGGCGCGCGACCCAGGCTGAACCCGACTGCAGCGAGCCGCCCTTACTGTCCCATGCGCGTCACTTCACAGCCAACCAACCGCCAGCTCGCGTTTTGTGCCACTGGCCTGATGCGCAGGAATTGGTCGAGATCAGCGTACTCTGAGTTGGGCGGCGTCAAGAACGAAACAACTCCGCCAAAGGGTGTCGAGGTGTCCGTCCAAATGGTTTGACCGCCGTACCCGTACAGCAGCGCATCAAACGGCCCGTTGTGCGATCCGACAGTGCATTCGATGAGCAGCCGGCGCGCGTCCAGGCGACGGATGTACACGTGGGCATTCGCGTTGACCTCGCCACTGAAGTAGAACTCGCCAGACGGACTGCTCCAGGTATCGACGAATGCAGAGTGAAATGCCGACAAGGCCCCCTCATTGATGACGTATGGACTGCGCGGAGTCAGCGCGAACGACTCGCCCAGTTGTCCGCTGGTGAAATTCAGCACGGGCGCGCGGAGGTTAGGTGCGCGCCGCTGTTGCTCGGAAAGGATTCGCTGAACGGCGGCCAGACGCTCCTGCGCCGAACGTTGGCGAAACTGTGCGCCTCGGGTTGTTGCGGCGCGGCCCACCATTGGTTCAGCGACCGCCACCGGCGCGGGCGAGCGGCCTTGTTGTTGGGCGCGTGTTTGGGGGCTGATTGTGAAGCAGAGCAACGCGGCAACGGCCGCTAGCAGCAGTCGGCGCATGTGTCGTCTCCGACCCAGCCTCCGGCCGCGAAGCTGCCTTCGTTTCACTCGACGCGCAACCCTGAATGCGAGACCTACGCCGCCCGTTCCTTCGCGGCGCTGAAGCGGACTTTCGGGTTCTTTTCCTGCACGTAGCCGATTTCCCAGGCGCTCTTGCCTAGAAACACTGGCGCGCCGTCCACGTCTTCGGCCATCTGCACCTTGGATTTGTCGACGAACGCTTCGAGATCGGCGCGGTGGTCCGCGCTCACCCAGCGCGCGGCCTGATACGGCGACGTCTCGAAAATCACGTCCAGCCCATACTCGGCCTTCATCCGTTCATCGAGCACATCGAATTGCAGCGCGCCGACCGCGCCGACCACCAGGTCGCCGCCGCTGACCGGCTTGAACACCTGCGTCACGCCCTCTTCGCCCAGCGCCTCCAGCGCCTTGCGCAAATGCTTCTGTTTCAGGGGGTCCTTCACGCGCACGCGTTTGAGGATTTCCGGCGCAAAGTTCGGGATGCCCGAGAACACGACATCTCCGCTTTGCGACAGCGAGTCTCCGACGCGCAGCCCGCCATGGCTCGGAATGCCGATCACGTCGCCCGGAAACGCCTCGTCCGCGATCTCGCGCTCTTGCGCCAAGAACATCAGCGGATTGTGCACGTTGAAGCCTTTGCCCGCCGCCGTCTTCAGCGTCATGCCGCGCTGGAATCGCCCCGAGCAGATACGGAAGAAGCCGACGCGGTCACGGTGCTTGGGATCCATGTTCGCCTGGATCTTGAACACGAAGCC
>JAEWNX010000272.1 GCA_023461135.1 Pseudomonadota bacterium | reverse complement strand
GCTCAGCTTTTGTTCTCGGCAAGACGCGCGCGGAGGCGGTCGAGTTCGTAGAGGTCGTTGCGGCTGAATCCTACGCGCGAGCCGATTGCGGCGACGACCGCCTTGCCCAGGCGATGCTCCAAGGCATCGAGGCGGGCGAACTTCTCTTGCTCGGCTGCGCCGGCCGCCGCGGCGGCGCCTTGATGCGTGGCGAGTATCAGCTCTTCGGCGCGCAGCACCAGCTCCATCTTGAGTTCGACAAACGCCAGCGCGTCCGCCGCATCGACGGTTCTCAGTTCGCGAAGGTGTTCGCGCAGCGCGCCGCCGATCTTGCTGTCGGTGAAGCGGCCGCCGCGGATGTCGTCCAACATTTGCCGGTGCGCGGCCGCGTCGGCGGCCAGCCACTGCCGTGTCGCCCGCTCGCTTCGCGCCAGGGTGAGGAAGATCGTCAGCGGCGCCAGCAACAGCGTGAGCACCATGGCGACCAGCGGCTGCGCGGGGAGATGATTGAACAGGGAATGCACGACCATGGCGACAAGGAGGCCGGGTATGAACAGCAAGGGCTGAAAGCGATATTGGGCCGCGGCGCTCTCAGACTGCCTCTCGGAGAACTCGTGGGATATGACGGCAAAAAGGGCGGTCGCGGCGCCGTGCATCACGGCTGTGCCGAAGCCGCGCACCAGCCAATCCGTGACATTGGTGTTGTCGAGCGTGGCTAGGTACCAGAGGTTCTCGGCCATCGAGAAACCGGCGCCGACGCCAAAGCCGGCGATCGCGGCGTCGAGTTTGAAGCCGAGGCGATTGCGCGCGAACAGAAAGATGATCGGCGCGGCCTTCATGGGTTCTTCGACGATCGGCGCCACGTAGCGGCTGTAGGCGGTGAGCCCGATCGGGAAGCCGTCCATCACGCTCCAATTGGCCAGATAGCTGACAAGCGCGAGCCCAGCGCCAGTGAGCACCAAGAGCGCGATATCGCGCATCGGAATGAGATTGAAGACATCCAGGCGGTCGAACACCGCCAGCAGGATCAGCACCGGCGCCATTGCGATCAGCGCCTTCAGCAGGATGTCTGCGAGCATCACATGATCTTCAGCGAAATGAGCACCTCGCTGCCGCGGCGCTCCCCGTCCTCGAAGCCTTCAGCGTAACCCAGTGAGAGCACCATCGGCAATCGGTGGGCGATCGTGAAATTCCAATCGGTCTGGATGCCGACGGTCTGCAGCGACCGCTCATCGCCGGCGGGAGGCTCGGCGTATAGTCCGCCGAGGAAGAGGCCGGTGCGCATGGAGCTCAGATAGAGGCTTGGCGAGCCGACTTCCTCGAACCGTACGGGCGGCAAGTTGACCTCGCCGAGCGCCCGGACAAACGAGCGTGCGGAAATTTCGTTGATCTCGAAGCCGGGCAAGCTGTCGTAGGCGCGATAACGTTTGATGGCGCGATCGTCGACATAATTATTGCCGAACGCGCCCATGTAGAAGCTGCCGAGCGGGCTGGCTTCGTCGCCGCCGACCGTGCCTGCGGACGTGTAGAGCCATACCGACGAATTCGGCATCGGCAGGGGCACGCCGAAATCGAGCCCGCCGCGCACGCTGGGAAACGCCTCGTCGTTGGCGTGATCGACGCCGGCCGCGATATCCCAGCGCCAGCCGCTCTCATGATCGACGGCGCCCAACGAATGCGTCGTGTTGGTGTAGGTGAGGTGCGTGGCGAACGCGGCGAGTTCGTCGAAGGAGGTGGAGACCTCCTGCGCTTCCGGCAGAGTGTCGAGGCCGGTGTAATAGTTCAGCTCAACGTCGAGATCGAGCTGGCGCGGCGGATCGTGGATGAGGGAGTGGCGATAGCCGACGCTGAACGCATCGCCGGCGCGCGAACGCTCTACAGGTCCGAACAGATCGTAGAAGTCGGCGCCGTTGTGGCGATAGCCGAAGCGCCATTTCAACGTGTGGTACGCAAGATTGAAGTGCCAATCCTGGTCTTCGAACGGCGAGTCCGGCGAATACGAAAGCGTGGCTTCCAATTGGTTGAATTGCAGCGGGTCTTCGAACTGCACGTGATAGCCGAACGCGGCGTGGCCGCGATAGCCCTCCACGACAGGGTACATGGCGCCCAGACGCATCTCATCGCGCGGCACGTAGTGCCCGCGTTCGGTGATCAAATCGTCCAGCGGCACGTTGGCCGGAGATCCGGCGGCCCACGTTGTCACGACCGGATGGCGCGCAGCGACTTCAGCGCCCAGAAAACGCACGGTGCCGAGATCATCGAGCGGCGCCGGCTGGATCAGCGTGGGGCGAAAGCCTTGGCCGGTGTATTCGAAGACAATGAGCGAGCCGTCAGCTTGCGGGATAGGGCGGAAGAAGCCGGTGGAGGCGTTGCTCACCGCTTCGAGCTCTTGGGTCGCGAGTTCGTAGCGGAAGATGTTCGACACACCCGTGTAGTAGGCGCTGCCATAAAGGTAGCGGCCGTCGGGAGAGAAGACGAAGCCTTCCGGCGTGCTGGCGCCGAGATCGAAGCGCGTCATCGGCTCGGAGCCGCCGGCAAGCAGATCGGCGATACGGAACACCTGCACCGACTGATCGCCGTTCACCTCGCCGACAGATGCGGAGAGGAGTGCGCCATCCGGCGAAATATCGAGGTCGAACGGAACGCGGCCGAACGGGAAGGTGAGGATTTGATTCCAGCCTTCATAGGGCGCGGCGATGCGCACCAGGGTCACGAAGCCGTTGAGATGGCGCAGGCCCCAAAGCGATCGGTCCTGCGGATTGAAGACGAGGTCGCCGATCCGGGCGTCGCGCAGCAACATCCGCTCACGCCCGGTGGCGACATCCACCTGCATGATGTCGCGATAGGCGTAATTGTCGGCCGTGTACCAGGCGGTGTTCGTGGCCGGATCGTAGGCGAGCGCTGTCACCCGGTAGAGCATCGAACCCTTGATATCCACAAGACGGCGGATGTCGCCGTCGCGTGACAACGCGCCGATGTGCGGGATCACGCCCGGATAACGGAAGCCGCCGATCAGATCGCCGGTGCGCGGATCGATGAAGCTGCGTGAAACAGAGCCTAAGGCGCGCGGCGCAAGCGGCGTCGTCTGGGTGAGCGGATGGGCTTCGATCGCCGCGAGGTTCGTGCGCTGGAACGTGTGCTCCCAGGCGATCCAATCATTCCAAACGTCATCCAACGCGCGGTCGAACACCCGGCGAAACTGCGAGGAGTAATAGGCCTCGCTGTCGGGATCGCGCCGCAACCACTGGACCACTTGTTCGGGCGAGTAGGTGTTGGCGAGATAGCTGAAGAAACGCGTGCCGTAGAGGTAGTCGTTCGCGCCCACTTGGAAGTCGATGAAGATGCCTTCCGAATCGAGCCCGACCGGGGAATAGAAGTGCGCGTCGTCGCGCACCATCGCGCGGAACACCATTTCATCGTAGGCGCCTTGGGCGCGGCCGAAGCCGCCGGCCATCCATGTTTCCATGAAGACGGCGCTGCCTTCGTGATACCAGCGCGGCACGTGCACGCGCGGCGTCGTCAGATAATTGTAAAGGATGGACTCCGGATGCTCCTGCACCGGCGAGGGCTTGCCGCCGAAGAAGCGCCGCCAGAACCTGTCGCGATCATTGGCCACGTCCATCAGCGCGACGTGCGTGACTTCGTGGTTGTTCAGCGTGAAAAAGCGTTCGCCGGGACTGAACGTCTCGTAGGCGAGGCTGACCGGCGCGATGTCGAGCAGGACGGCGTTGTTCGGCGAGGCCCGCGCCGAGGCGTTGCCGTAATCGCCGAAATCCTTGAGCAGGACCGTGACCTGCTCGGAAGGCTCCCAGCCGAAGACGCGGCGCTGCACAGGAAGCGAGTTCTCGAAATTGCGCGCGACGTACGGGACCAGATAGGTCTCGGCCGGATCGAAATAGAGCAGCCGCATCGCCTCCGTTTCGACGCGGCTCAAGTCGATGAGTGGAATGTCGTCCGGAGCGCGGCTCGGCGGAGGTTCCGGCGGCGGCGTATCCACGATCGGCGGTGCGACCGGATCGGGCGTCGGCGCTTCGGCCGTCGGCGACGCGCCCGTATCCGTCTGCGCTTGCGCCGTTGTTAACGGCGCAAGCGTCAGAGCAGCGACACTGCATAAGAGCGTGCGGATCCCCACAACCCCACCTAGCACGCCTTAGTAGCGGTCACGCCGCGTCTCGCTCGACGCGGCATGTCGCCTAGCGCGAGTTCCCTCCAATGGCCGCCGCGAAGCTGGCGTCTTGCGCCATCGCCGCGAAGGCAGGCTGACCTGCGAGCGCCGCGAACGCGGGCTGGCTTGCCATCGCAGCGAACGCTTGCGGGTTCGCAGAGATCGCCTGCAGCGCGCGCGGATTCGCCGCGAGCGCCTGGAAGGCTCGCGGATTCGCGGCCATCGCCGAGAAGGCTTGCGAATGCTGCGAGATCGCCTGCAACGCTTGCGGGTTGAGGCTGGCGACGCCGCGCGCCGCGGCGGCTTGAGCTTGGAAGGCTTGCGCATTGGCCGCAAGTCCGGCGAACGCGCGTGGGTTGGCCGCCAAGGCCTGGAAGGCGCGCGGATTGGCGGCGATGGCTTGGAAGGCGCGCGAGTTAGACGCCAAGGCTTGGAACGCTTGCGTGTTGGCCGAGAGGGCCTGGAAAGCGCGCGCGTTGGACGCCATCGCGGCGAACACTTGCGAATTGGCGTTGATCGCATTCATCGCGGTCGCGTCGCGGCTGAGCGCCTGGAACGCCTGCGGGCTTGCCGCCATAGCCGCATGCGCTTGCGGGTTTGCAGCCAGCGCGGCGAAGTTCGAACCGGCCGACGCGAACGCCTGCGGGTTCGCCGCGATCGCTTGGAAAGCCTGCGGATGACCTGACAGCGCGGCGAAGGCTTGCGGGTGTTGCGCAATCACCGCGAGCGCTTGCGGTTGCCCAGCCAGCGCGGCGAAGGCTTGCGCGTTAGCCGCGAGCGCTGCGGACGCTTGCGCATCGAACGAGCTGACCTGACGGGCCTGCGCGCTGAACGCTGCGGCGCTGTCGGCCATCGCGGCAAGCGCCGCCGGATTGGCGGCGAGAGCCTGGAAGGCCTGCGCGTTGGCGGCGATGGCTTGGAAGGCGCGGGCGTTGGAGGCCAGAGCGTTGAACGCGCCCGCGTCCGACGAGAGCGCCTGGAAGGCGCGGCTGTTGGCGGCGATCGCGTTGAAGAGTTGCCGGTTCGACGTGATGGCGTTCAGCGCCTGGGAATCGGCGCCGAGCGCTTGGAACGCTGGCGCATTTCCAGCCATGGCAGTGTGGGCTTGCGGATTGCGTACGGCCGCGCTGAAGTTCGCGCCGCCGCCGATCGCAGCGAAAGCCTGTGGGTTGGCGGCGATCGCAGCGAACGCCCGCGGATGGGCGGACAGAGCTGCAAAGGCCTCTGAATTTTGTGCGATGACGCTGAGGGCCTGCGGTTGCCCAGCGAGCGCGGCGAATGCCTGCGGTTGCGCGGCCATGGCGGCGAGCACGTCCGCGTTGGCGGCCTGTGCGGCGAGGTCCTGCGTGCTGATGGCCTGAGCGCTGCCGGCGAGCGCTGCAAAGG
>JAEWNX010000271.1 GCA_023461135.1 Pseudomonadota bacterium | reverse complement strand
GCCTTGGACGACACGGTCAAGAGCGCGGACGATGTCGAGCGGCGGCTGGGAATGCCCGCGCTCGCGGTGGTGCCCACCGTCGACGCCAAGGCGCTGCGCCTCCTGGCGCCGGAGGACAGGCACCCGGCCGGGTATTTGGTGGAGAAGCCGCTCTCGCCTTACGCGGAAGCTTTTCGCTTGCTGCGCACATCGCTTCTTTACGCCGATCTGCAGCGTGGCGCTAAGGTGGTGGCGATCACGTCGGCCTTGCCGGATGAGGGCAAGACCACGTGCGCGCTGAGCTTGGCTCGCGTCGCCGCGCTTGGCGGCCAACGTGTCGCGATCGTCGACTGCGACTTGCGGCGCCGCGCGCTCAACCGCGTGCTGAACATCCATCCGCGTGCGGGCCTGATCGAAGTGCTCTCTGGGCAGCGCTCCTGGCGCGATGTGTGCGGCGTCGATGAACCCAGCGGCGCGCACGTGATCCCGCTCGCGGAGACGGCGCTTACGCCACGCGACATGTTCAGCCTCCCGGCGATGGAGGACCTGCTTCTTGACCTGCGCAGTCACTACGATCTGATTATTCTCGACTGCGCGCCCGTGCTCGTGGCCGCGGATGCGCGGCTTGTGGTCGGCCAGGCGGACGCGGCCATTGTGGTGACGCGTTGGCGCAAGACGCGCGTGCGCGAGGCGGAGGACGCGGTGCGTCAGCTCGTGCCGGCCGGCGCGAAAGTGCTCGGCGTTGCGATCAACGGCTTCGATCCGCACGCGCCGGGTTGGAAGCCCTACCCGCCGTATTACGCGCACGCCTATTACGCCGAAGCCGCGTGAGCGGGCGCCATGATCGACGAAGGCTCGCGCCTCCTGCCGGCAGCGGCGCTCTACCCGACAACGGCGCTCGCCGTGCTGATGCTGGGCTATGCGCTGACGCGCACCCAGCACCTGACCGGACGCTTCCTGATCCTGATCGTCTGGCTTCGTTACATGATGCAGATGTTTCCGGATGTGACGCATCCGCCAAGCTTTGGCGGATTCAGCCTCAATGCGTGGGCGTCCTTGGCGGTGTGCGGGATAGGCGCGCTCGTGGTGTCGCACCGGCTACGCGTGATCGGGCGCTTGCCGATCGTGCTGGCGCTGATGGGCGTGATCGTGCTGAGCGGCCTCATCAACGGCGCCTACGCGGGGATTACGGAGACACTGCTGAAGTGGGGTTACTTCTTCATTGTCGCGCTCTGCCTGTATGACTGCGTCCAGCGCGACGGCGACGCGCGCATCCTGGTCCCCCTCCTCTGGGCGTTCGTGCCGCCGCTGATGCTGCAAGCCGCGTCAATTGCCCTCGGCGTGGGCAAGGCGAGTGAGGCGGATGGGTCCATCAGCTTCGTTGGCGGCTTCAGCCATGAGGCGGCGTTCTCGATCGTGCTCGTAACCTGCTTCGCCGTTACGAGTTTTGCGCCCCGGCTGCACCCGGCCTTGCGCATAGGCCTGCTCACGGCCTGCGTGATTGGCATCTTCGCGGCGAATTACCGAACATCGTTGATCGCCCTGGCGCCCCTGGCGATCGGGTACTTCACCTTCAGCACGGCGCGCACGTTCACTTCGCGCCAACGCATGTTCGTCGGCGCGGCGACGCTGGTTGGCGCTGTGGGCGTCACATTGATTGCCGCGTGGGCCTTGCGGGAACGGATGGCGGATATCGCCGTCGCGGCCGGGGACGATGCGATCTTCAAGCCGCCCGGCGAGTTCAACCAGACAGAGCGCGCGCTGTTTTCGGGGCGTATCTACCTATGGAGCAGCTATCTGCACGCCTACCTCGCCGGCGACGATCTGCGCATTCTCTTCGGCTTCGGGCCGGATGCGTGGGTGGGCGTATTCTCCAAGTACGCGCACAACACGGTCATTTCCTATCTTTACGAATTCGGTTTGTTCGGCGCGGTTCTGATCGTGCTCGTCTGGGTGAGCATGTTGCTGCGTGCGCGCACGATCGCGGACCCGTGGCTGCGCGGCCAAATGCTCTTCGCGCATGTTGGCTTCATCATCCTCAATTTTGCGACCATGCCGCATTGGCAGCTCGAAGGCCTCATCCTGTACGGCCTCTTGTGCGGCTACACGATCGCGCTGACCAGCCGCGCGCGCGTCCCACGCGCCTATGCCAGGCCCACTCCGACAATCGCTGCGCTGAGACCACACACGCCCTCCGGGGGCCACGCATGACTGCGCTTCTCTCCCCGCGCCCTGATGATGAGACGTCGCTGATCGCGTCGGACATCCGCAGGCTCAGGCTTGGTGATGTCAGCACCGATGCGGACTTGCGCGCGTATTCGCGCTGGCGCAGCGGCGGGCGCGCGGCGCTAATCGTCGCTCCTCACGACAACGAACGCGTGGCCGCGCTCCTTGCCTACTTCTACGAACGGGCGATTCCGTGGGCGGTCGTTGGCGAAGGCTCCAACCTCTTCTTCGACGATGCCGGCGTACGCATCCCGCTCGTGCACATCGGCGCCAAACTGAGCGCTGTTCGGATCGAAGACCGAATCCTGCGCGCTGAAGCGGGTGCATGGGCGCCAGGCGTGGCGCTCAAGGCGATGCGCGCGGGGCTGGGCGGCATCGAGCACACGATCGGCATCCCCGGCACCTTCGGCGGACTGGTGCTGATGAACGGCGGCAGCCTGCGCCAAGGCATCGGCGAACACATCATCGAGGTGGAAACCGCCGAGCGCGATGGCGCGATGCGGAGCATCAGCCGCCACGCCTGCGGCTTTGCCTATCGGCGCAGCACGCTGCAGGACCGCGGCGCGATCGTGCTGGGCGCCACGCTGGCGCTGACGCCGCGCGAGCGCGCTCCCATGCGCCGGCGGATGATCGAGATCATGGCGAGCCGCCGGCGGCGCTTCCCCCGCGAGCTGCCCAATTGCGGCTCCGTATTCGTCAGCGACCCGGCGCTTTATGCGAACTTCGGCCCACCTGGCGCGGCGATTGAGCTGAGCGGACTTAAGGGTGCGCGCGCAGGCGATGCGATGGTCTCGCTGCAGCACGCCAATTTCATCGTCAATCTCGGCCACGCGCGCTCCAGCGACATCCTCGATCTCATTCAGCGCGTGCGCGACACGGTCGCCGCGCGCACCGGACACCACATGCGCTGCGAAGTGCGTTTCATGAACGCAGACGGCGAGGTGCGTGAGGTGCACGATTGGCTCGACGATCTGGCCTGGCACGGCGAACGCTCGGCGGAGGCGGCCAATGGCTGACGATCTCGCCGATGTCGCCCCGAAGGCGGGCGCCGCGGACCGCTCTCTCTCTTACAGCTTGCAGCGTTCGCGGCTCGTCGGCAGCGTGCGCCTCAGCGGCGCCAAGAATTCCGTGCTCCGCCTGATGGCTGCCTCTCTGCTCACGCCCAGTCGCATCGTACTGAGCAATTACCCGAGCGACCTGCGGGATGCGCAAATCCATCTTGGCATGCTCGAAGCGTTGGGAAAGAGCTGCGCGCTGCACGGTGACGCGATTGTCATCACTGAAGACAAGCCCCTGCAGGCACAGCTCGATTGGCCGGGCCGCTCGATCCGCAACACGCTTCTTATCCTCGGCGCCTTGACCGCCCGCCTTGGCGCCGGCGCCGTGCCCCTGCCCGGCGGATGCGACATCGGTGCTTCGGGCGACCGCCGCTACGACTTGCACGTGCTTGTGCTGGAGGCGCTCGGCGCGCGCGTCTGGAACGAAGGGCGCATGCTGCTCGCCGAGGCGCCGCACGGGCTGATGGGCGCGGACATCCATCTTCCCTTGCGCTCGACAGGGGCGACCGAGAACGCCATCCTCTGCGGGACGCTGGCGCGCGGCGTCACGCGCATCTGGAATCCGCATATCCGGCCGGAGATCATCGATCTGATCGGCTTTCTGCGCATGCTCGGCGCCAACATCGAAGTGTTCGGACAAGAGCACATCGAGATTGCGGGGGTCGAAGGCCTGGGCGGCGGCGAACACAGGATCATGCCGGACAACGTCGAGGCGCTGACTTGGCTCGTGGGCGCCATGGTGACAGGCGGCGAAGTCGAGATCATCGACTTTCCGCATGCGCACCTCGAGGTGCCCCTGATCTTCCTGCGCGAGAGCGGCGCGCGCATGTTCCGCGGCGACGATGCGCTCGTCGTGCGTGGGGGGCGTTGCTACCCCGTGGATCTCGCGACCGGCCCCTATCCGGGCATCAACAGCGACATGCAGCCACTGTTCGCCGTCTATGGCGCCGCCGCGCGCGGCGAATCCCGGCTGATCGATCTGCGCTTTCCCGGCCGCTATGCGTACGCGGACGAACTGGCGCGTCTGGGCGTTGAGCGCCACACCGACGGCAACGTGCTGCGCATTATCGGCGGCGCCGCGCTTGTGGGCGGCGAAGTGCGCGCGCTCGATCTGCGCGCCGGCATTGCGCTCTGCCTCGCCGGCTTGATGGCGGACGGCCCCACGATTGTCCGCGACGCCTGGCAGGTAGAGCGCGGCTATTCGAACTTCGCACCCAAACTGCAGG
>JAEWNX010000270.1 GCA_023461135.1 Pseudomonadota bacterium | reverse complement strand
CTTCACGCTCGATCACATCGCTCGTCGCATCGGGTGAACATTGGCCAACTGCCCTCCAGCGGAGCGATGGGTGCAGAGTAAGGGCTGCGCCGGGGTGTAGGATAGATTTTCGCGCGATGCTTGGGTGGCGTGATGTTTGCGCAACAATTGGGATAGAGCCGTTCAAGGAGGATTTCGAGCCGCTCTTCCCCGACGATCCAACGCCGCCGGGCAGCCCGCTGCATCACCATCACACTCCTGCGTGAGGCGCCCCCGCTGAGGGCGAACCACGGACCTCTGCGGCGATGTGATCGGCGATCAGATCGGCAATCTCGGGCTGATCGAAGTAGGTGGTGTGGATAAGGCTATCCCAAGTCAGCGCGTCATTTGCCAACGACAATACGGCTGCGCCATCGTCTTGTGCGTCAACGCTAAATAGCGGCCAACGGTATTTGCCAAGCAAGTGGTCGGCCGAGGCCGCCGCATTCGCCTGCATGCGAGCGGCCACTTCGCCCTCGACCAACACTTGCCGGCCGGCGAAATTGTGCGACGCCGAGGCCACTTCGCCGATGTAGGCCCCGCCGTCGCGCCCGAACGCAGCGCTGGCGATGGCCCGGCCGACGGAGGCGTTCAGCGAACGCCGCAATGCCCATTCAGGGACAATGCCAGCGACGATGCGCGCCACGACGTAGGCGATGATGAAAATAAGCGATCCCCCGGCTAGCGCGCGCGCTCCCAGCTCGGCCGGATATTCAGGGTAAGCAAGATAGAGTTCGCTTGAGAGGCCAAATAAGGCGGCGGCGCTCATAAGCCATTGAGGAACGCCAATCGGATCCAGCAGCCAGATCACGATGGCCGGGATCACGACCAGAAGAACGACGCGGAGCGCCCAACTAGCCGCCAAGGGCGCCGAACCGCGCCACAGCGCGCCACGAGGAAACGGCTCGATTGACACTCTCTCGACGCGCTGAAGGAAGGCGATTGCCTCGTCGTTCGGGTGCCAGATAGTGAGCATCGATGCCGACATCGCTGGCCCACGCATGAGACGCCATTTCCTGAAGAGGTCGCCAATCGCCGATGGCAGCAGCAGCACGAACGCTAGCGCGCTGAACACCGACAGCCAGAACGTGAGAGCGATATCCCGCTGCACACCCGCATACTCGGCTGCGTAGCGCGCCATTTGGCGTTGCGTGTTCTGCGCGATCTCCGCCGCGCTAAGCCCCTCCTGCGGCAGAGGGTTCGCTTGGGTCATCGAAGCCGCATAATCGGCCGCGCTGTCCCAAAGGGTCCACCACACGATCTGGTCCTTGACGATTATGTACAGCTGAATCAAACCGGCGACGGCGAGCGCGACAAACGCGAGGCTCGCGAACACTTCCCAAAGCGTCACGCTGGCGCGGAAGAAAGGCGTCCCGACGGTCGTCGCGCTCGCGATCGGCACGCGCTTCTTGCGGCCCCAACCAAGCGAAACAGCGGCGTCATTGACGACATTGCCGCCGTGGGAATGGCCGATCAGGTGCACCGGCCGCTTCGCTTCGCGGGCGCCGCGCGCGAGCAAACACGCCGCGCGTTCGCGTTCGCGCGCGCTGTTTGCGCCCGACCACAGGAAGGGCGCGATCTCGGCTGTCAAGCCATGCTCCGCCAGTCTCGCAACGAGACGCTGCGCAAACGGGGACCCCCGCTGGAACCACTTCTCACCGTCGAGCGACGCCGCCGTATCGCCAGTGCCGTGCACTGTGATGAGCGTCACCCGCTGCAACCCTGGCTGCGCCATGCCCCCTCGCATACTTCGCCAGTCGACCGTCTCACCTTCAATCCGCGTTGTCAGCTCGGATGTCGGAACTGGGCCAATGGCCGACATTCCGGGCCCGGGAGATGAGGAGCGCTGACGGGGGCTGAAATGGGCGCAGGTCGGGGAAATCCGCACGCCCTCGGCCTGCCGGCGAAGCCGCACGTCGCCCACTCATCCGGGAGCGGTCCGGAGCGGACGCCCTCTCGCAATGCAACATGAGGCCCTGCTATAGCCTGCGGCATGATCGAAACGACGTTCAATCCGAAGGAAGTGGAACCGCGCTGGTCGAAGGCGTGGGAGGAATCCGGCGCGTTCAAGCCGAAGAACGACCCCAAGGCCGATCCGTTCTGCATCGTCATCCCGCCGCCGAACGTGACGGGCTCGCTGCACATCGGCCACGCGCTCAACAACACGCTGCAGGACGTGCTGATCCGGTTCGAGCGGCTGCGGGGCAAGAGCGTGCTCTGGCAGCCCGGCATGGATCACGCCGGCATCGCCACGCAGATGGTCGTGGAGCGCCAGCTCGCCGAATCCGGCGCGAACGAGGATCGCCGCACGCTCGGGCGCGAAGAGTTCATCCGCCGCGTCTGGACGTGGAAGGAAGAGTCCGGCGGCATGATTTTCAATCAGCTGCGCCGGCTGGGCGCGTCGTGCGATTGGTCGCGCGAGCGCTTCACGATGGATGAGGGGCTTTCAGCGGCGGTGCTGAAAGTGTTCGTGCAGCTCTACAAGGAAGGGCTGATCTACAAAGACAAGCGCCTGGTGAACTGGGACCCGCACTTCGAAACGGCGATCTCCGATCTCGAAGTCGAGAACCGCGAAGTCGCCGGCCACTTCTGGCACTTCAAGTATCCGCTGGAGAACGGCGAGACGTACCAGTTTCCGATCGCGCACGATGAGCAAGGCAATCCCACTGAGTGGGAGACGCGCGATTACATCTCCATTGCGACGACGCGTCCTGAGACGATGCTGGGCGACGGCGCGGTGGCGGTGCATCCGAGCGACAAGCGCTATGCGCCGATCGTCGGGAAGAAGGTGCTGCTGCCGCTGGCGGACCGCTACATTCCGGTGATCACCGACGAATATCCCGATCCGGATTTCGGCTCAGGTGCGGTGAAGATCACCGGCGCGCACGATTTCAACGACTACAAAGTCGCCCGCGCGCACAACATTCCGCTCTACGTGCTGATGGATACGAAGGGCCGCATGGCCGACGTGGAGCACGTGCCGGCGAAATATCGTGGGCTGGATCGCTTCGAAGCGCGCAAGCAGGTGGTGGCGGATATCGATGCGCTCGGCCTGCTCGATCGCGTCGAAGACAAGAAAATCCAGCAGCCGTTCGGCGACCGCTCGAATGTCGTCATCGAGCCGATGCTGACGGACCAATGGTACGTGAACGCGGCCGAGATGGCGAAGAAGCCGATTGCCGCGGTGGAGAAAGGCACGACCAAGTTCGTACCCGAGCAGTGGACGAAAACCTACTTCCAATGGATGCGCAACATCGAGCCCTGGTGCATCTCGCGCCAACTCTGGTGGGGCCATCGCATTCCGGCTTGGTACGGGCCGGATGGAAAAATCTTTGTCGCGGAAAGTGAACAGGCCGCATTGCGACAAGCAGAAACGGAAATGCCTGGCTCGTGGAGAGTTGTGAGCCGAGAGGATGCGCTAAAAAACAGCTATGAGGACGCGAACGGTAACGCCTTGCTTTGGCAAGACGAAGACGTGCTCGACACGTGGTTCTCATCGGCGCTGTGGCCCTTCTCAACGCTCGGCTGGCCGGAGAAAACGGCGGAGCTGAAGAAGTTCTACCCGACCTCCACGCTCGTCACGGCGCACGACATCATCTTCTTCTGGGTCGCGCGCATGATGATGATGGGCATGCACTTCATGAAGGAGGTCCCCTTCCACGAAGTCTACATCCACGCCCTGGTCCGCGACGCCAAGGGCCAGAAGATGTCGAAGTCCAAGGGCAACACGATGGACCCCTTGGAGCTGATCGATAAATTCGGCGCCGACGCGCTGCGATTCACGCTGGCGGCGATGGCGGCGCAGGGACGCGACATCAAGCTCAGCGAACAGCGCATCGAAGGCTATCGCAATTTCGGCACCAAGCTCTGGAACGCGGCGCGCTTTGCGCAAATGAACGAATGCGCGGTGTGGGACCAGTACGATCCGCGCTCACCCGATCAGGCCGTCAACAAATGGATCGTCGGCGAAACCGCGAAGGCCGCCGCGGCAGTGACGCGCGAGCTGGAAGCGCGGCGCTTCAACGAAGCCGCGGGCGCCCTCTACAAGTTTGTCTGGAACGTCTATTGCGACTGGTATCTCGAATTCATCAAGCCTTTGCTGAACGGTGAAGACGAGGCGGCGAAAACCGAAACGCGGCGCACGGCGGCGTGGGTGTTGGACCAGATCCTGGTCCTGCTGCACCCGTTCATGCCGTTCATCACCGAGGAATTGTGGGCGCGAACGGCCGAGTACGGGACGAAGCGGTCAGGCATGCTGATCACCGAAAGCTGGCCGCAGCTCTCGCTCGATCTTGTGGACGAGGACGCCGAGGCCGAGATCGAGTGGATGGTGCGCCTGATCGCGGAGACGCGGTCGACGCGCTCCGAGCTCAACGTGCCGCCGGGCGCGAAAATCCCGCTCTTGCTGATCGGCGCCGACGCAGCCACCGAGAACAGGCTGGAGCGCTATCAGGATCTGATCGACCGCATGGCGCGCCTCGAATACTCCACCAGCGCCAAGGACGCGCCGAAGGGCTCCGTGACGTTCGTGCTCGATGCGGCAACCGTCGCGCTGCCGCTGCAAGGGGTGGTCGATCTGCCTGCCGAAGCGGCGCGCTTGTCGAAGGAGATCGCCAAGCTCGAAGGCGAGATCAGCAAGATGGACCAGAAGCTCGGCAACACGCAATTCGTCGAGAAGGCGCCGGAAGAGGTGGTCGATGAACTGCGCGAACGGCGCGCTGAAGCAGCCGCTTCCGCCGCGAAACTCAAGCACGCATTGACGCAGATAAAGGCGGCGTAGTGCGCATCTTCGTCACAGGCGCGTCTGGGTTCGTCGGCGGCGCGGCGGCCAAGCGCTTGGTGGCCGATGGGCACGGCGTCACGGCAATGTCGCGTTCGGAGAAATCCGACGCGGCGATCCGCGCGCTCGGCGCGACGCCGGTGCGCTGCGACCTGGAAAGCGTCGACGCTGAACATCTCCGCGGCGCCGACGCCGTGCTGCATTGCGCGGCGTTCGTCGAACAATGGGGACCGCGCGACGCCTGGAAGCGCTTCAATGTCGACGGCACGGCGCGGCTGCTGAAAGCGGCGCACGAGGCGGGCGTGACGCGCTTCATCCATATCAGCACGGAAAGCGTGTTGTGGCGCGGCCAACATTTACGCGGCGCCGACGAAACCTATCCGCTCGCGCCGAACTCGCCCTATCCGTACGCGGCGACGAAAGCGCAGGCGGAAGTGCTGGTGCGGGAAGCAAATGCCCCGAATTTCACGACCATCATTCTCCGCCCGCGTTTCATCTGGGGGCCAGGCGACACGACATTGTTGCCGACGATCGAGAAGATGGCCAAGTCTGGCCAATGGATGTGGGTCAATGACGGGCAGGCGAGCACGTCAACAACCCACATCGCCAACCTCGTGCACGCCATAGGTTTGGCGTTGACCAAGGGCCGCGGCGGCGAAGCCTACTTCATCCTCGACGACGGCGTGCGGCCGATGAAAGAGATGATCGCCGGCATCGCGCATAATGCGCTCGGCATGTCGCTGCCGGAGAAATCCATTCCGGGCTGGCTGGCTGACGCTGTCGGCGCAAGCTGCGAAGCCGCGTGGACCGTGCTGCCGCTCAAAGGCGAACCGCCGATCACGCGCTTCAGCGCCATGATCCTCTCGCGCGACTCCATATTGAAGGACGACAAAGCGCGCGCGGATTTGGGCTACTCGCCGGTGGTTTCCGTGGAAGATGGTTTGTTGGCGCTGCGGCCCTGAGCATTACGGACTCGAAACCCACAACGCTGGGCTGAGTGATAGATTGGCCGCATGTGGCCTTACGGGTCATTGGAACCGCCCCTAGGGGAACAAGCGCCCACCTATGCCGACGGGCTGGAGGCGCATTGGGACGCGCTGCCGTTTCAGCGCAAGGCGCGCGTTCTGTCTTATCTCGCGTGGCGCCTGCTGCGGGTCATTCCCTACGCGCTAGCGGCGCAATTGCATGCAGCGATCGAGGCCACGCCGTTCATCGTGGCGCGCGTTCGAAGGTCGGCGGCTGCTCTTGTCGATGAGATCGCGTGGCTGACGAGACCCGAGCAACGCCAAGCATTCTGGATTTTCCTGCGCTCGCTTCCGACGTTCAACGCGATGATGTCGGTGGCGCCGCTAATCGCGTTCTTCCTGCTGCTGAGCATGTTCACCTCGACCCGTGTTTATTGGTCGATGTCCCACAATCCGGCGCGGCTGTCGGTCGTCGAACAGGCGCGCTTGGCGCGCTCAATGCGGCCGCCGCCGTGTTATTTGACGGCCGACGGCGAAATTTGGATCGACGCTGAGGGCGGGCCGATTCGGCCAGGGCGCAGAGGCTATTTGCGCCAGAGGCAAGAGGTCTGCGGCTTCTAGCCTGCAGCGACTGCCTGCGCGAGCTAGACGTCGATGATCGCGCCGCGCCCAGCTTCGTCGGCCAGTGCGACGCGCTTACCGTCGCCGCTCCACGCAAGCGCCGTCACTGCGCCTTCGCCGGGCTCGTCCAATTCGGCGCCTGCTTGATCCGCCAAGCGCACGATGATGGCGGCGCCGTCGCTATAGCCAATGGCGAGCACGTCCTCGCTTGGATGAAACGCCACTGCGCTCACCAGCGCCTGCCGCTCGCCCGGCTGCATGGGCGCCTTGCCTTGCGGGCCAAGCTTGCCGGCGAACGGCCACACGATGGCGGCGTTGGCGCCGGACGTCGCCAGCCAACGCCCGCGCTTGTCCCACGAAAAACTGCGCGTCTTGGACGGATAACCGTCCATGCGCAGATCGATCTTCTCAGGCAATCGCCAGCCATGCAGCGAATTTTCCTGCATCCCGGTGATGACGTAGTCGGCTTCCGGCGAAATCGTGATGGCGAGGTGCGACCCCGCCCACTTGAGCGCGACGCCCTTATCGTCCGCCGTCAGCACATAGCGCAGCGTCACGCCGCCATAATGACTGGCGGCCAGGCGGCGGCCTTTGGCGTCGAGCGCGAGCCCGCCAATGGTGGAGGGATACTCAAAGCGATGCTTCTCTCTCCCCTCGCGGAGCACAATCGCCTGTTTGCCGACGCCCGCGACGATGACGCCGGAAGCAGGGCTCGTCACGATGTGATCGACCCATTTGCGCAATTCGGCGAGCGTCTCGATTTCCCCGTCGGATGAGACGGCGTTCAGCCGGCCATCGTCGCCGCCCGTGAGCAAGCGCTTGCCGTCAGGGTGGAACGCAGCGCTCAAAATAGCGCCGTCATGTGCGCTGATGCGGCGCGTCTCCGTCTCACGCGAAGCAACCGCCACCGCGCCGTCGCCCAGTGAAAACAGCGCTTCATCGCCGATCCAGTGCGCCGCCGTCGCGCTCGCGCCAAGCGCCAAGCGCCGTCCGTTCGTGTAGACGCGCGCTGTCACGCGGCGCACGCGGCGAAGGCGCGCTCCAACTCCTCGCGGTCGAGATTGCGGCCGATGAAGACGAGGCGTGAGGTGCGCGCCTCGCCCTCGCGCCATTCGCGCTGGGTGTCGCCCTCGACGATCATGTGGACGCCTTGGACGACGAAGCGCTTGGGTTCGTCGGGGAAGGCGAAAATGCCCTTGAGCCGCAGGATGTCCGGGCCGCGTTGCTGCGTCAGTTGGTCGAGCCAGGGCAGCAGCTTCTGCGGATCGATCAGCCGGTCGGTTGCAAGCGACACGCTGGAAATGCCGGCTGCCGCCACGTGATCATGCACATGATGATGCGCGTGATCGTGGTGGTGGTCGTGCTCGTGATTGTGCGCGCACGCATCGTCGCATTCGTGATCGGGCAGAAAATGTGGATCGATTTCCGTGACGCGGTCGAGGTCGAACGCATGCAGTCCCAGGATCGCGTCGAGCGAAATGTCGCCGCGCGTCATCCGGTGCACGCGCGCCGTGGGATTGACGCCGTGAATTCGCCGCTCCAGCGCCGCCAACTCGTCCTTCGAGACCAAGTCGGTCTTGTTCAAGAGGATCACATCCGCGAAGGCGACTTGTTCGGCGGCTTCCTCCGACGTCTCCAATTGCGCCGCGGCGTGTTTTGCGTCCACGACCGTGACGATGGCGTCGAGCTTCGTCTTCGCCTTTACGTCCGCATCGACAAAAAACGTCTGCGCCACGGGCGCGGGCTTTGCGAGCCCCGTTGTTTCCACCAGGATCGCGTCAAAGCGGCCTTTGCGCTTCATCAAGCCCTCGATGATGCGGATGAGATCCCCGCGCACCGTGCAGCAGACGCAGCCGTTGTTCATCTCG
>JAEWNX010000269.1 GCA_023461135.1 Pseudomonadota bacterium | reverse complement strand
GTCCCGCACCTCGAAGCGTTGCGCGCGTGCGCCGAACGCTTCGAAGAGGTTCTCGTCCGTGCCTGTGAGCCACGCTTGGCCGGGATTGGCGAGTAATTCTTCGAACAACGCGGCGCGGCGAACGCTGTCGAGATGCGCAGCGGCTTCGTCTATGAGGATCAGCGACGCCCCGGCGCCAGGATCGTTGGCGAGCGCGCGCGCTTGCGCGAGTGTCACGCCGACGAGGAGCGCTTTCTGCTCGCCGGTTGAGCACTGATCGGCGTCCATGTTCTTGGCGACGTGGCGCGCTTTGAGGTCGCTGCGGTGCGGTCCGTCGAGCGCCCTGCCCGCGCCTGCATCGCGGCCGCGCACATCGCGCAGCAGCGCGGCGAAATCTTCCTCCACATCCGCGCTCTTGGCGCCCATTGCGAAGCGCTGCTCCAGCAGCCCTTCGAGCGCAAGAAGCGCCTTCGGAAACGCGCCGTCGGGCCGCGCGTCGATGGCTTCCTGCAGGCGCCCCAGCGTTTCGACACGCGCGGCCGCGATTGCGGCGCCGTGGGCGGACATTTCGCGCTCTAAGCCGCCCAGCCAAGCATCGTCGAACGCGCGCTCGCTCAACAGACGCTGGCGTTCACGCATCGCGCGCTCGTACGCCGCGGCGGCATGGCCATGTTCGGAGGCGCGCGCCAGCGTCAGGCGGTCGAAGAAGCGGCGACGGTCGCTGGCGGGGCCGGACCACAGGCGATCCATCGCCGGCGTGAGCCATGTCATGCGCGCGGCGGCGGCGAGATCGGAAGCGGTCGCGGGCTGGCCGTCGCGGCGAGTGACGCGCTTTACCCCGCCTTCGGGCGTGCGCTCGGCGCCTGCGCCAAGAACGCTTTCGTCGCCATCCTGCACCACGCGCGCTGAAACGGCCCAGGGCTGCGCGCGCATCTCGTCGTCTCCCGCGCGTGCGACATCGATCAGCGAAGCGCTGCGCAGGCCGCGGCCTGGCGCAAGCATGGTCAGGGCTTCGAGGATGTTCGTCTTGCCCGCGCCGTTCGGACCGAACAGGCAAACGGGACGCGGGTCGAGCGTGAGGTCAAGCGCAGCGTGATTGCGGAAGTCGGTAAGCGTGAGGCGTGAAACGTATAGACTGTGCAGCGTCACACCCGCAGCGGCATCAGCACATAGAGCGCTTTGTCGTCGGCTTCGTCCCGCACCAGAGTCGGCGAACCGGAATCGGCGAGTTCGAACAACGCTTCTTCGCCTTCGATCTGCTGGGCTACGTCAAGCAGATAACGGGCGTTGAAGCCGATCTCCATGCCGTCATCGCGATACTCGGCGGCGAGGTCTTCAGTCGCGACGCGGGCGTCCGGGTTGTTCACCGTGAGCGTGATCTTGTCCTTCTCGATCGCCAGACGCACCGAACGCGAACGCTCTGCCGAGACGGTGGCGACGCGATCGACGGCTTCGGAGAAGGCCTTGTTGTCGATCTTCAGTTTCTTGGAGTTCGATTTCGGGATCACGCGCGCGTATTCCGGGAACGAGCCGTCGATCAGCTTCGAGGTCAACACCGCATCGCCGAGCGCGAAGCGAATCTTCTGCGGCGAGACGGAAATCTCCACGAGATCGGCCGCGTCATCGAGCAAGCGCTTCAATTCGTTGATGGTCTTGCGCGGCACGATCACGCCGGGCATCCCCTGCGCGCCCTTCGGCGCGGCATAATCCGCGAGCGCGAGGCGGTGTCCGTCGGTTGCGACAGCGCGCAGCATCGCTTCGCCCGAACCATTCGCGACGGTGTGGAAGAAGATGCCGTTCAGATAATAGCGCGTCTCTTCGGTCGAGATGGCGAAGCGCGTCTTGTCGATGAGACGGCCGAGCTCCGTCGGTTCGACTTCGAACCGCGTTTCAAAACCGTCCGAGGGCATCGAGGGAAAATCGCCCGCCGGCAGGATCGGCAGATGCAAGCGTGATTTGCCCGCGGTGATCAGCAAGCGCGGATCGTCGCCGGAGACATCGAGCTTCACCGCCGCGCCATCTGGCAGCTTGCGAACGAAGTCGTAGAGATAATTCGCCGGCGCCGTGGTCTGGCCGCCGCGTTCGACTTCAGCCGGCGCGGCTTCTGAAATCTCGATGTCGAGATCGGTGGCCGTGAGACGCAGGGAGTCGCCCTGCGCGGAGAGAAGCACATTGGAAAGAATTGGGATCGTGTTGCGGCGCTCCACGACGCTTTGCACGTGATTGAGCGCTTTCAAGAGCGCTGAGCGCTCGATGGTCAGCCGCATTGCTTCTTCCTGAGCCCGCAGCCCCGCGAAGGGCCGGATACGATCACCCCCCGCCAGCGGGCTGAGTCGCCGCCGACAGGGGGTGGGAAATTAACAGATGCGCCGTGATCCCCAAGCCCCAATCGCCAGATTTTGGGGCATGCGACAGTGCTTCATACCCAGGTTTAGGGCTCGCGGCGGATCGCCCGAACGATGTTGTCCACTTCAGCCTTGAACGCGGGGTCCTGCTCCGTCAGCGCGGCCACGCGATCGCGCGCGTACATCACGGTCGTATGGTCGAAGCCCCCGAACCGCACGCCGATGTCCGGCAGAGAGGCCTGAGTCATCCGGCACGCGAGGAACATGGCGATCTGGCGCGGGCGCGCGATGGTGTGACGTCGCGTGCGCTCAAGCAATTGCTGAACGCTCATGTTGTAGTGTCGGGCCACCACCTTTTGAACCACCTGCACCGTGATCCGCTTTTCGGCGGCTTCGGACAATTTGGCTTGCAGGGCATTCGCAGCGGCTTCCATTGTCACGTCTGTCCCTCCACAAATCTTCCACTCGATGATGAGTTGGCTGAGCGCGCCATCCAGATCGCGGCCACTCCCCTGAATGCGCTCAGCGATCATGTCCAGCGCATCCGAAGCCACAGAGAAGCCTGGCGTCAAGCGCGCATGATGTTGAACTCGCATGTCGAGGATGCGGCGACGCAACGCTGCATCAGGTTCCTCGATCTCACAGGACGGAACGCCCTTTAAACGCGCGCGCAACGCATCATTAAGATCTTTCAATCCTGACGCATCGTTGTCGGCGGCGAGCACCACCTGACCGCCGCGGCGCGTCAGTTCATGAATGGTGTCGAAAGCTTCGAGCTCAGTCGCCGGCTTACCGCAGATGCGATGGAAATCGTCGATGAGCAGCAGATGGGGCGCGCGCACCATCTCCTTGAACGACGACGAGTCGCGCTTCTTGTGGAGCGCGGACTGAAATTGTTCGAGATATTCCTGGCCCGTCATCATGAGCACTTTGCGGTCGGGCGTGCACTGGCCCGCTTCGTGTGCAATCGCGGCGAGGAGGTGTGTCTTTCCGAGCCCAGGGCGCGAGTGCACAAGCCACACTGGGAAGGCCTCGCCATCGCCGGAGGCGATCATCCGCGCGACCGCGTAGGCGCGCTGGTTGGATGGCCCTTGGCAGAAGGTGTCGAAGGTCAGCGATTGAGGCTGAGCCGCGGTTGCGCCCGCAAGCGGGGGGCGCGCCTGTTCGATACGGGCGTCGGCGAGTTCGCGGACGTCTTCCGGGATTTCGTGTTCGAGGAGAATCTCGACGCCTTCGATGCGCGGCTCATAGGCCCGCAGACGCTTCTCCAGCCGATGCTGGGCCTGCTGGCGGAGGCGCTCCTGCGCGACCCGGGTGGTGGCCCGGAACAGCAGCACCCCCTCCAGGTCGGCCACAAGCCGCAGTGGATCCACGTAAGAGCGGTAAAAGTCAGCGCCGAACTCGCTGAACAGCTCTTTGCGGACCAATTCGTACGCCCGCGCCGCCCCAATACCCGCCGACACGCGGCGGGCTTCATCGCCCAGTTCCATAAGCAACCCCCGCTTTGAAACGTTGTGTATTTTCAGCCGCCCCTACGGCCGACATAGCTTCCCCGTTCGAGCCGATGACCCTTTCGGCCCGATGCCTTGGCATCGGTGTCATTGAAGCGTCGAACAGCGAAGATGTTCGCCGGACAGGAGAACGATGCGCCGATCTAAAGAGGCCGTCAACAGGCTCTTTTTAACTAATTCTTAAGTTACTCACACCTTCGCGAAGACACTGAAATTGTTGCATTTTCCGCAATATGCCAAAGGTGGGATTGTGACCGTGTACAGATGGTCATACGCCTCTTTTCAAGGCGTTGTTGCAGAACTGAAATACCGGGATTCGCCGACCTTGGAAGGTCTATTACGACTGCTTCTTGCCGCCCGAAAGAGCACCGACGCGCTTGGCCAGACGCGACACCTTCCGGCTGCCGAGGTTCTTGTGCACGACACCCTTAGATACCGCACGCATCGTCTCGGATTCGGCCGAGCGCAGCGCTTCAGCCGCCGTTTTCGCATCGCCGGAGGCGATCGCCTCCTCCACCGTGCGCCACGAGGACCGCATGCGGGTGCGGCGCGCCTTATTGACCGCCGTACGGCGTTCAATCACGCGGGTCGCCTTCTTTGCGGACTTCGTATTCGCCATGGGTGTTCTATTCCGAGGTGGAGATTTCGAGTGCGAAGCGCGGGGCTATAGCCTTGGCCTGCCCCGCCGTCAAATGATCAACGGTGCTTAAAATCGGGCGCCCGCTTTGCAATGAAGGCGGCCATTCCCTCTTTCTGATCTTCAGTCGCGAACAGGCTGTAAAACAAGCGCCGCTCGAGCCTCAGGCCTTCGTTCATCGGCGTCTCGAACGCGGCGTTCACCGCCTCTTTGTTCGCGATGGTGGAGAGCCTTCCGAACGAGGCGATCTTCTTCGCAGCATTGAGCGCCTCTTCCATCAGCGTGTCCGCCGCAACGACGCGCGCGACGAGCCCACAACGCTCTGCTTCAGCCGCATCCATCATCCGGCCGGTGAGACACAGATCCATCGCTTTGGCTTTGCCGACACTGCGCGTGAGGCGCTGTGAGCCGCCCCAAGCCGGCATCACGCCGAGCGTGATTTCTGGTTGACCGAATTTCGCGGTGTCGGCGGCGATGATGAAATCGCACATCATTGCGAGTTCGCAACCGCCGCCGAGCGCGTAGCCCGCGACTGCGGCGATGAGCGGCTTTCTGCAGCGCGGCACGCGTTCGAGATTGGAGAACGGATCGTGCGCGTAGAGATCGCTGAACTGCAGCTCGGCCATCTGCTTGATGTCCGCGCCCGCGGCGAACGCTTTTTCGGAGCCCGTGAGCAAGATGCAGCCGATCGCGTCATCCGCTTCGAACGCATCGAGCGCGGCGTTCATTTCGCCGATCAGCGCATCGTTGAGCGCGTTGAGCGCCTTCGGCCGATTGAGCCGAATGATTCCGACGCCGGCGTCGGTTTCGACGATGATGTTCTCGTAGGTCATGGGCCGATTGCTTGCGCCGGGCGGCGCTGAAAATCAATCCGCCTGCGGCGGTGCGGCGTTCGCGAGCAGGCGCGCTCGGACGAAGACCCGTCCTTCCCCTGGCGCGCTGAAGGCGAACATCAGACGCTCCCGCCCTCGGACATAGACCAGCGCGTCATCAAGTTGCGGCGAACGCGACCAGCCGAGTTGAGGCAAGGCCTCCTCGTAGAATTGTCGCGCCGACTGGATGTTTCCGCCGCCTTGCGCGCGCACCTCCGTCAACCGTCCGCTTTCGACCTCCATGCTCCAGCCCGCGTCCAGCTCGACAAAGCCCGGCGGCAGCGGCAGGTCCTCGATCGCCGCGAAATACGCGGCGTCGGCAAACGCAGGCGCGGCACAGATGAGAGCGCTCGCGAAGGCCAGGGCTCGACTCATCGGCGAAACTTAGCTCTGTTTGCTGGCAAACCAAAGGAGCCGCCATGCGCGCGTTCTTGTTCTGCTGCGTCCTTGCTTTGTCCGGTTGCGAAACCGCGCCGCCCGCACATGCGGAGGCGTTAAACCGGCCCATCGAGGCGTGCCTTTCTGCGGCCGGACAGGACCACGCGGCGCAGCGCGCTTGCGTCGGGGCTCTGACGAACGCGTGCATCGAAAGCGACGATTCCATGGCGTCGACGGCGGGAATGGTGATGTGCGCGCAAGGCGAGCGTTCGCAATGGGCGGCGCTCGGCCAGAGCTACGCAGCGACGCTGCGCGCCCGTGAAAGCGAAACGCAAAACGCCCTGCTCGACGCCATGATCGCCGCGCAACCGCACTGGGCGCAGACGCGATGCGCCTACGCTGCGTCCTACTATGAAGGCGGATCGCTAGCGCGCTATCTGGGCGCAGCATGCATGCGCGATGCTGAGGCCGAACTCGCGCTGGATCTCTACGCGCGCCTTCATGACGATAACTAACGCTGGCAGCGCGGGCACCAGAAGCTGGACCGTCCGCCCTGTGTCTCGCGTACGATCGTGCCGCCGCAATCCGGCGTGAGACACTTATCCCCTTCGCGGTCGTAGACGCGGAAGCGATGCTGGAAGCCGCCCTGCTCACCGTTGGCGCTCGCGTAATCGGAAATAGTTGAACCGCCAGCTTCGATCGCCTCTTCCAGCACCGCCCGTATTGCGTGAAAGAGCCGCTCCAGGCGCACAGTTGAGATTCGGCCCGCTTCCTTCGTCGGCGTGATGCCGGCGCGGTGCAGCGCTTCGACGACGTAGATGTTGCCTAAGCCCGCGACGATGCGCTGATCCAAGAGCGCCGCCTTGATGCTGGTCTTCTTTCCGGCCAGCGCCTTCTTCAAATACGGCAAATGAAATTCGTTGCCGAGCGGTTCGGGGCCCATGCCTTTGAACCACGGATGCTTCTCAAGCGCGTCTTCAGCGATGAGATCCATGTAGCCGAAGCGGCGCGGATCGTTGAACTCAAGCCGCGCGCCCTGCTCCATCTCGATGACGACGTGCGTGTGCGTTGGATCGGGCGGTTCGGAATAATAGAAATCGCCGGGCTGACGCTTCGCGCCAAGGATCGACCAACGCCCCGTCATACCGAGATGCGTGATCCAGACGTTGCCATCATCGAGACGCGCCAGCATGTATTTCGCACGCCGTTCCAGCGCATCGACGCGCCGTCCGCTGAGGCGCGCGGCGAAGCGCTTGGGAAACGGAAAGCGCAAATCGGCGCGCTTGGTGCGCGCTCGCGCAATGCGCTTGCCCACCAGAGACGGCGCCAGACCACGCCGCACCGTTTCGACTTCCGGCAACTCAGGCATGCGGCGAAATGTCGGAAAGCACGGCGAAACACATAAGGTGTCCGATATAGCCCCGCCCGAGGGCCGCCGCTATGGTCCCCCGCCATGGCTGAAGAGACCGCCTCCTTCGGGTTCCAGGACGTGCCGAAAGGCGAAAAGGCCTCGCGCGTGCGCGAGGTGTTTTCGTCGGTCGCGTCGAAGTACGACCTGATGAACGACGCGATGTCGGGCGGCTTGCACCGGCTCTGGAAAGACGCAGCCGCGGCGAAGCTCAATCCGCAACCCGGCGAACTCATTCTCGATGTTGCGGGGGGCACAGGCGACATTGCGCGGCGGCTGAAGAAGCTTGGCGACGCAGCGGCGCAGCGGCGCGGTCGCGAGCCGCCGGAGATCCATGTCATCGACATCAACACCGAGATGCTCGAAGCCGGCCGCGCACGCGGTGAAGGCGGTCTCAACTGGCACGAAGGCGACGCCGAGCATTTACCGGTCGATGACCATGTCGCCGACGCCTACATCATCAGCTTCGGCATCCGCAATTGCACCGATGTGCCCGAGGTTTTGCGCGAGGCGCGGCGCGTTCTGAAGCCCGGCGGACGGTTCTATTGTCTGGAGTTCTCGCGCCTCGCTGTGGGCGGGCTCGAGCCTGTTTATGATTTCTATTCGTTTAACGCGATCCCGGCGCTGGGGAAATTGCTCGCAAACGACCCCGATTCTTACCGATATCTGGTCGAATCCATCCGCAGGTTTCCGGATCAGGAAGCTTTCTTGACTATGATCCGGGAGGCGGGTTTCGCGCGCGCAGCCTATCGCAACATGGCCGGCGGCGTGTGCGCGCTGCATTGGGGTTGGGCGGTTTAGTGTTCTGGTTCACGCTGGTCCTTGTCATCGCGGTCGCGGTGTTGATCGGTCTCGCCACCGGCGTGATCGGCCACATCTGGCGGTTGATGCGCGTGGCGGTGACGCTGGCCCGCTTCGACGTGCTGCTGCCCGGCGAATATTACGAGCGCTACCCGATCTGGCTGCAGTCGATCCGCACGCTGACCATCCCGATCATGAAACGCCGCCGCGGCCGCACGGTCGGCGCGCGGCTGGCTAAGGCGCTGGAGCGGCTTGGGCCCGCCTACGTCAAGGTCGGTCAGTTCCTGGCGACGCGGCCCGACATGATCGGCGTCACCGTGGCCCAGGAATTGGGACGGCTGAAGGACCGCCTGCCGCCCTTCTCGCGCACCGCGGCGCTCGACACGATCAACGCCGAGCTCGGCGGCACGGAGGAATTGTTCGCGGGCATTTCCGAAGCAATGGCGGCCGCCTCCATCGCCCAGGTGCACCAAGCCATCGTGCCGCGCGAGGGCGTCAAAGCAATCAAGGTCCTGCGCCCGCACATTGAGAAACGGCTGGAGCGCGAGATGGCGGCGCTGCGCTTCCTCGCGCAGGCGATCGACGTCTTCTCCCCGCGCTCGCGTCACCTCGAACCGGTTCAATTCATCGACACCGTCAGCTCGGCGATGCAGCGCGAACTCGACTTGCGCCTCGAAGCCGGAGCGGCTGCGGAGTTTCGCGAGGTCGCCGACAAGGACGGCTTCCTGACAGTCCCGGAGATCGATTGGACGCGCTCGGCCAAGCGCGTGATGACGCTCGACTGGATCGAGGGTACGCCGCTCACCGACATCAAGGCGCTGGATAAAGCCGGCGCGGATCGCAGCGAACTCGCCCTCGCCATTACGCGCGGCTTCCTCGCCGCTGCGCTCGATTACGGCTTCTTCCACGCCGACATGCACGAGGGCAACCTCATCTACGGCAAGGACGGCAAGCTCTGGATCGTCGACTTCGGCATCATGGGCCGCATCGGCCATAAGGAACGGCGCTACCTCGCCGAGATCCTCTACGGCTTCCTGCGCCGCGACTATCGCCGCGTCGCCGAGGTGCACCAGGAAGCCGGCTACGTGCCGGAGAAATTCACGGTCGAGGAA
>JAEWNX010000268.1 GCA_023461135.1 Pseudomonadota bacterium | reverse complement strand
CGATTGGATCGAGGCGCTTCCACTCGCGTCAGAGAGAAACAAGCATGTCGGATCGCAGGATTTTCGATGGATCGCGCTTCGGCGAGGGCGCAGGCCAGCGGATCGGCAAAGGCCGCTACGTCGTACGTATGGACACCGCAACGGCGGATCGCGTGTTAGGTTCGCCGAGCGCGGCAGGCTTCAGCCCGGCCAGTGGCGGCGTGCCGCTTGCCGATGTTCGCGGCGGTCGAGGTCGTCTGAGTTTCGGAGCTGGCTCCGAACGTTTCGCAGCAGCCCGTGACATGGGTATGCGCACCGTGCCCGTGGCCATGACACTGGCCGCCGCGCGCAAGGCGCACAAGCAGGGCTTGCTGGTTGGTGGTCCTGGGGTCACCAATGATCGCCGGCTGGATCGCCGCTCGGCCGGCGCGATGTTCATTCAGATCGATCTGACCGACATGACGCGGCTGGCCCAGCAGCTCAACGGCACATCCGTGGCGATCGAGAAGGGCCATGTCGTCATCAGCCGGGCCATCAACTATGGCATGCGCAAGTTCCAGACCGGGCTGGGGCGCAGCCTGAAGGATTGGACTGGCATCAGAGCAATGGAGCGGTTGAAGCGTGGCTTCCGCACCAAGTACTCCACGCCGGCGCTGATGCATGCCGTGCTCAACGTTCGTGACCGGCACATCCGCGTGACCGATGAATACTTCGGCGCCAAGTGGAGCCGCGCCAATCCGGGCGCCACCCATAGCGCTTGGGGACGTCCGCAGCTCGCAGTCGGGTCGTTCATGATCCCGGGTAAGAAGCCGGTGTTCAAGCGTGAAGGAAAAGCACGTAAGCCGATTGCGCCATTGTGGGGGCCGAGCGTACCGCGAGAGATAGAGCGGCATCGCGGCGAGGTGGATGCACAGTTGGCCGTTGTCGGCGCCGCCGTGGGACGCGAGGCCACGGCGCTGATGCGCCTCGCCATCACCGGATCGCGGCGCTAGGCCGTGCCGTTCTGTTCGTTTGCTGTCGAGTTCAAAGCCGGGGTGGGGCTGGCCAATGTCCGCGCGCCTCGTCTCGCACCTGACCGCAGCGCGCCACCAGCGCTCGCTGCCGCGCAGCAATCGTGACCGGGCAACGGGTCCCTTCCGGCCCCGACTTGCCCCGCGGGCACGCAGCGGCGCGAAACCGCGCTAGGTGCAACACTTTTTTCTGAGTTGCACGGTGAGGCCGTAAGAGACTCTAACAAAACGGAAAAAGCGGAGTCGTCGGAATCGGTTGCGGAGATTTCTTCGCATCATGCAACTCTACGCAACTCACGAGCAACTCAATGTCACGCTTCGGCGATCGCAAAACCGCTGCGGCGAAACTGGGCGTGTCACGCCAGCGGCTTGAGAAGCTGATCGCGCAGGGCCGTATCCAAGAAACCAAGGACGGCATCGACCTCGCTAAGGCCAAGAAGGACTACGAGGCGTCGATCGATCCGTCGAAGCGCGCAGCCTATCTGGCGCGGGACGGCAGCAAGCCAAAACCGCTCACGCTGGCAGTCAACAACGATGCGGCGCCAGAAGCAGATCCTGAGGCTGGTGCCCGTAACTTCAATACCTCGCGGGCCGAGCGCGAGCATTGGAACGCTGAGAAGGCGAAGCTCGACTACCAGCAGCGGGCTGGCGAGTTGATTCCGCGCGAAGAAGTGGTGGCCAAGGAGTTCGCGGTCGCTCGGAAACTTCGTGATCGGATACTCGGCTTTCCCGCGAAGGTGACCAGCTTCCTGCCGCCTGACGCCATGAAGATGATCACCGACGAGTGCGAAGCGCTCGTTCGGGAATTGCAAGAAGACGCGGCGCGCATCGCCGAGCAGAGGGGGATCTGATGTCGGACCAGGCCACGCGCCGCGCTGCTCAGATTGCGCGCCAGAATGCGAACACGGCGAAATCCAACGCAGCGGCGGCGAAGGCCAACGCTGATGCCGCAAAGGCCGCAGCGGATATCGAGAGAGCGAAGGTCGATGCGATCAAGGCTGCAGATGAAGCCGCAGACCGCGCGGCCAAACGATCGCGCGCAAGCGATCCTTACGAGCGCGCCTATCAGATCGGCATCAATGTCGCGGCGCCGGTCGCAGGCATAGCCGTTGGCCATTTGACTGCAAAGACGATCGAGAAACGGCACGCCAATTTTCGCACTCAGGCCAACAAGGAGATCAACTCGCTGGCTCGCCAGGCCGGCAAGATAACGGCGAAGCCATTGCCATCGGGGCGTGAAGGGCGACTGAGAGCGGATAAACTGGCCGGCATCGTCCGGACCGCAGATCGCATGAACGTGTTGAAGTCGCGCGGGCCGCTCGGCTTGACGCGCGCAGCCCTGCTCGTTGCCGAGGGCGCCTATGTCCGTTTCGCGCTGGCGCCGAAGGTGGAAAATCCAGTCGCCCGGGAAGCCTTGAGCGCCGTCGGCTCGATGAGCCTGTTCGCAGCGACGACGCAGCTCGGTGAGCGCGTGGTGCAGAACGCCACGCTGCGCAAGTTGCCGGCAGCGGCGAGCATGGCGACGATCGAAACAGCGCGCAGCGTTGCGACGCGAGCCGGCGCGATGGCCGCCAAGACGGCGCCAGTATCGGGTGTCCGTGCGGCGGTCAGGACCGGATTGAGCATCGCCGGCAAAGTGGCGCTGCCGATTGCAGTCGGCATGGCGGCGATCGAGGGCGTGCGCGGCTACATGAAGGGCGGCACTAAGGGTGCTGCCGTCGGCGTTGCCGACAGCCTGACGTTCGGCGCCGTGTCCGCGGTTGGACGGACGGTCGATGCTTATCGCGGACAGCAACGGATTTCTGGGGCCCGGGCAACGCTTGCGC
>JAEWNX010000267.1 GCA_023461135.1 Pseudomonadota bacterium | reverse complement strand
GCTCCAAGTGATGGACCACGGCTCGCTCACCGATGCGAACGGCAAGAAGGTCGATTTCAGGAACGTCATCCTGATTATGACCACCAACGCCGGCGCGGCGGATGCGGCGCGTCAGGGCATCGGCTTTGGCCGCGGCAAGAAAGACGAAGAGAACGAAGAGGCGATCAAGCGGCTCTTCACGCCCGAATTCCGCAACCGCCTCGACGCCAACATCCACTTCAACGGCCTGCCGCCGGAAGTGGTTCGCAACGTCGTGCAGAAATTCATCATCCAGCTCGAAGGCCAGCTCGCCGAGCGCAACGTCCAGATCGAGATCACCGACAAGGCGGCCGATTGGCTGGCGACGCGCGGTTACGACGAGAGCTTCGGCGCCCGTCCTCTCGCAAGGCTCATCCAAGAGCAGGTGAAGAAGCCGATGGCCGACGAACTGCTGTTCGGCAAGCTCAAGAACGGCGGCATCGTCAAGATCGACATCGACACGTCCGATCCGGACAAGCTGAAGTTCAGCTACCATCCCGAACAGCGCGGCTTGCTCAGCTTCGGCAAGAAGCCCGAAAAGGCGTAAGCGTCGCATCGAGAAAATCGAAACGGCGGCTCGCAAGGGCCGCCGTTTTGCTATGCTGCGCCCGAAGGAGGCAGACATGGCGCAACGCACGTGTCCGAAATGCCAATCGTCCATGCAGGAGGGCTGGGTCCTCGATAACACGCACGGCGCCCGCGCGGTGAGTTCGTGGGTCGAAGGCGAGCCGCAGAAGAGCATCTGGGTGGGGGTAAAGCTCGAAGGCAAGAAACCGATGGAGATCGAATCCTGGCGCTGCACGCGCTGCGGCTTCATCGAGCAGTACGCGAAGGGCGAGTAGTGCGTCCCGCATTTGCACTCATCGCGCTCTTGGGCGCGTGCGCGACAGCTTCCGCGCAAACAGCGCCGCTGCCGATGGCGCTGTGCGCCGGCTGGCAAGGCGAGCGCGTATGCGAGTTGCTGCACGAGGACGCGCAGATCCGCGCGCTACGCTGCACTTTCCCGCCGGGCGTCGGGCATGAGCCGCACTACCATCCGCCGCACTTCGGCTACGTGCTTTCCGGTGAAAGCGTGATGCGCATCACGACGGCGGATGGCGTCGCCGATCGCCCCGTGCGCGCCGGCGGCTCGTTCTCGAATGACTCGGAAACCGTGCATGCTGCGCTGAACGTCGGCGACGAGACGACCGCCTATCTGATCGTCGAGAAGAAATACGCCGATCGGCGCGCCCCCGAAGCAATTGCGCCGGGACTGTGCGGCTGATCCCGCTCAGAGCGCCGCGGCGATCTCGGCAGCCAGCTTTTGCAACTCGGCGATGTCGGCCTTGTTGCCGTGGCCGTGGCCCGCCAGGCGCTGGCCGGCGTAACGCGGGATGATGTGGAAGTGCAGGTGGAAGATGGTCTGGCCTGCATCTTCGCCATTGAATTGCGTAACCGTGACGCCGTCGGGCTTCAGCACCTTCACCGCCGCCTTCGTCAGCCTGTGCACGCGCTGCATGAGCGGGGCGACTTTCTCTTCCGGCAATTCCAGGAAGTTGCGCGCCTTCACGTTCTTCGGCACTACTAGGAGATGGCCGCGCGTTTGCGGGAAGATGTCCATGAACGCGAGCACCTCCTCATCCTCATAGACTTTCACCGCGGGAATCTCGCCGCGCAGGATTTTTGCGAACAGATTGTTGTCGTCGTAGGTTCCATGGAGGCTCATGGCTGGAACGTAGCGGGGGAGGAGGCGGCTGCAAAGGCGAGGCCGTTCGGTTTCGCCGCTGACGCGGTTCAATCTCTACCGCACCGTCTCTTTTGGAGCAGAGACCTCGCCCGCCGTGGGTTCGGCCTTGAACTTTGGCTTGGGCAGGAGACGGAAGCGCGTTTGGCACCAGGCGAAGTCGATGCCGACATCGAGCAGCGCATCGGAGCGTCCGCACGGGCACGCAAATTCCATCACAGCGCCGACCGTGTAGGTCTCGCCCACAACGAGCGGGCATTGTTCTCCTGTGACATGGTTCGGGGCGGCGTTGACGCAGAGAACGAGATCGCCCGGGCCGACAGCGTAGCTCATGGCTTTTATCCCTCCCGCTGAAGATAGGCCCGCGACAGCACGCGGCAAACTACTTCCGCAGAATCTTCTCCATCGGCCGGCCTTTGGCGAGCTCGTCGATGAGTTTGTCCAGATAACGGATTTCCCGCATGAGCGGCTCTTCGATGTCCTCGACGCGTACGCCGCAGACAACGCCGGTGATCAGTGCGCGCCCTTGATTGGGCTTGGGCGCCTGCGTGAAGAAGTCCTCGACGCTGGTTTGCTTCTTCAGGTGCGCATCCAGCGCCGCCTGACGATAACCCGTCAGCCAGCGAACGATCTCATCAACCTCCGCCTTGGTGCGCCCCTTGGCTTCCGCCTTCTTCACGTACTGCGGGTAGAGGCTCGCAAACGCCATGGCGTAGATGCGCTGCCAGTTTGCCGCGGCTCTTGCCGTTTGCTTCATCACTCACGTCGCCGGCGACTGGATGTTGCGGACCATCTTCAGCAGCGTTTCGCGCGGGATATACTTCACCAACCCCGCTTGGAACGCGTTGCGCCCGCCGGTGACGATCACGCGCTGATTGCGCCGCCAGGCGTCGTAGCCCATGCGCGCAACGGGCGCGGACGCCATCACTTTGCTGGCTTGCGCGAGGCGCGTTTTGCCGGTGCCGGCCCGTTCACGAAATTTGGAGACAGTCGGTCCGGGACAGAGACAGCTCACGTGCACGCCCGTCCCACGCGCTTCTTCCCACATCGCCTCGGAGAAGGAGAGGACGTAAGCCTTCGACGCGTAGTAATTCGCCATGAGCGGGCCGGGCTGGAAGGCGGCGGTCGAGGCGACGTTGAGCACGCCGCCACGCTTCTTCGCGATCATGCCATCCCAATAGAGATAGGTGAGTTCGACGAGCGCGCGCACGTTGAGATCGATCATGCCGAGTTGCGTGGCGAGATCGGAGGAGGTGAGTGCGCCCGCGTGGCCGTAGCCGGCGTTGTTGACGACCACGTCGATGTCGATGCCGCGGCCCTTGATCGCTTCGTGCAAAGCCGAGCCGCCGCCAATGGCGCCGAGGTCTTGCGCAATGGCGACCGCTTTCACGCCGTGCGCTTGCGCGAGGCGGTTCGCGACTTCCTCGAGCGGGCCAGCGCTGCGCGCTGTGAGCACCAGATTGTAGCCGTCGCGCGCGAAGCATTCGGCGAGATCGACGCCGATGCCGGCGGACGCGCCTGTCACCAGAGCTGTTTGGCCTTCGCCAGGTTTACGCCGCGCCATCTTGTCTCTCCCTCGCTCGGCGCGACGTTAGGCGCGTGACGGGAAGCTTCCAAGCTGCGGGCGACGATGTGCTAGGCTGGCGGCGATGACGACGAACGAGTTCAAGCTCAACGCGGACGAAAAGCCGTTCGACGCGCCCGACGGCGAAAAGCCGAAGGCCGTCAAACCGCGCGATGCGGCGACGCTGATCCTCGTGCGCGGCCGGCGCGAAGTGATGATGGGCCAGCGCGCCAAGGGGCACGTCTTCATGCCGGACAAGTGGGTCTTCCCTGGCGGCAGGGTCGATCCAGGCGATGCAAAGGCGCACGCCGCGGCGGAACTGACCGGTGAGACCGAAGCGCTGCTCCGCGCCGGCGGCCTCGTGCGCCGCCCGCCGCGCGCGTTTGCGCTGGCGGCGGTCCGCGAGACCCGGGAGGAGGCCGGCCTGGTGC
>JAEWNX010000266.1 GCA_023461135.1 Pseudomonadota bacterium | reverse complement strand
GCGCGCAACATTCCGATGGGCCGCCTGGAAGCCGTGCTGCTGACCAGCGCCGGCCTGACGCAAACGGCCGACCTCGACGAACTTTACGGCGCAAGCGCGCGCACGCGCCAGAACGCGCTGCTGCCCGTGTACGGCCCGGCCGACACGCAGCGCATGGTCGACGGCTTGAACCAGGCCGCGGGTTTCGACGGCGCGTCGAACGGCCTGCAAGCTTGGGGCCCCTCGCCCGAGCCAGGACGCTCGGTCATCGTGTTCGAAGGCGACGGGCTCATCGTCTCCGCGTTCACGACGCAGGAAGACGCCTTCAGCGGCCGTGTCGGTTATCGCTTCGATTATCGCGGCCGCTCGATCGTCGTCGGCGGCGACGGACGCGTTGTCGGCGCGCCGGCCGCGGTGAACGCGGATGTCGTGCTGCAAGGCGCGCAGAGCCAGGCGCTGGCGCATCTGCACAACACCGGCCAAGCGACGGCAGCCGAGATCGCGGCGCAGGCGCGCGCATCGAACGCCGGGCTCGTGGTGCTCACCGGTGCAGACAACCAGGTAGCCGCGCAGGTGCAGATCGCCGAAGCGCGCGCCGCAGGCTTCAACGACGTCGTCGCGGGCCGCGTCGGCATGCTGGTCGAGCTGCCGCTCGACAACGGTGAGATCAACGTCCGTCCGCTCTGAGCGCAACGGTACGGTCGCAGCCGAAAGAGGGACGCCCCGGCGTCCCTTTTTCACATCCGGGCGACGGACAACGGCCCACGCTGCGTTAGATTACGCAGCGGAGGCGGCGCCCATGCCCGACATGAACCTTGCCGCACTGGCGGCGCACCGGTTTGGCTTCGGCCCCAGGCCCGGCGAGCTGCGCACCATCGCCGGCGATCCGCGCGGGTGGGTGAAGAGCCAGCTCGGCCGGCAAGCCACGCCGCCGCCTGCAATCAGCGCGCTGCCATCGGCTGAAGACGATCTGTGGGCCTTTGGGCGCTGGATCGTGCGCCGCCGGCTGAACAATCGAAACACCGAGCGCATGGAGCAACGCGCCGAGCGCGAAGGCGTCTCGATGGACGAGTTGCGCGCGCTTTCGGTCGAGGACGAGTTCGTCGCGAACTTCGGCGAACGCGTGACGCGCGCGGTCGCGGCGCGCGTCGATGCCGCGATCGCCAGCGATCAGCCGGTGCATGAACGGCTCGTGCATTTCTGGTCTAACCATTTCACCGTCTCGACCGCCAAGCCGGCCGCGGTCGCGCTGCCGCCCTCGTTCGAGCGAGACGCGATCCGTCCACACGTGGGCGGACGCTTCGCGGACATGCTGATGGCCTCGACCAAGCATCCGGGCATGATCGTTTATCTCGATAACTGGTTGTCGATCGGCCCCAATAGCCAGACGGCGCGCGGCCCGCGGCAGCCGCGCCCGTTTCTCGGCGGTCCGCGCGCAACCGGGCTCAACGAGAACCTCGCGCGCGAAGTGCTGGAGCTGCATACGCTGGGCGTCAACGGCGGCTACACCCAAGCCGACGTACAGGCGCTGGCCGCGATCATCACCGGCTGGACGTATGAGCGGCCGCGCTTGCGCGAGCTGGTGCGCGAGAGCGGCGGGGACCGCACCGGCGCGCAATTGTTCGAGTTCGACGCAGCGGCGCATGAGCCTGGCCCGCAAACATTGCTCCACCGCACCTACGCGCAAAGCGGCGTTGCGCAAGGCGAAGCAGCGCTGGGCGATCTGGCGCGTCACGCTTCGACAGCCCGCTTCGTGGCCACGAAACTATGCCGCCACTACATCGCCGACGATCCGCCGGGCGCCGCGGTTGCGCGCGTCGAACGCGCGTTTCGCGACAGCGACGGCGACCTGCGCGCGACGATGGAAGCTTTGGTTGCCAGCCCCGAAGCGTGGGAGACGCCGTTTGCCAAGTTCAAGCGGCCAGAGGAATACGCGATTACGCTGCTGCGCGCGGCGAACGTGCGCGAGCTTCCAACCACGGCGGCCGTCGCTTCGCTGACCAGCATGGGACAGCGGCCCTACGCGGCGCCCGGTCCGGACGGCTGGGCTGACATCGCGGATGCGTGGCTCACCGCCGACCTTGTGTGGAAGCGGCTCGAATTCGCGCAGGCTTACGCCGAGCGCGTAGGCCGCGCCGATGTCGACCCCGTGCAATTGGGCGAAGCTTGTCTGGGCCCGCTGATGAGCGATGAAGCACGCACCGCCGTGCGGCGCGCGGAAAGCCCCGCGCAAGGCCTTGCGCTCCTGTTCGGCGCGCCGGAGATGCAACGGAGATGAGCATGCTCAACCGCCGCACGCTACTGGGCGCTTCCGCGGGCGCCGCCGCGCTCTCCTTCCCCGTGTTCGCCTTCGGCCAGGCGCAGGCGACGAACAAACGCCTGCTCGTGATCATCCTGCGCGGCGGGATGGACGGGCTTTCCGCTGTCCCTGCTATTGGCGATCCGGCGTATGCCGGCTTGCGAGGGCGCCTTGCGCTGCCCCGCACAGGTCAAGGCGCTGCGTTGCCGCTCGACGACACCTTCGCGCTGCACCCGAACTTGCCGAAGATGCAGGCGCTCTATCGCGAAGGCGAGCTCCTGCCGATCCACGCCTGCGCGACAGCCTATCGCGAGCGCTCGCACTTCGATGCGCAGAATGTGCTCGAAACGGGCGCCGCCGTTCCGATGGCGCGGGGGGAAGGCTGGCTTAACAAGGCGCTCGGCGCTCTGCCGCGTGCGCGGCCCGAGATGGGCATGGCGCTCTCGGCGCAGGCGCCCTTGATCCTGCGCGGATCGACGCCGGTGGCGACGTGGTCGCCGTCCGGACTGCCGGACGTGAACACCGATACGATGAGCCGCCTGCTCGCGCTTTACGATGCGCGCGATCCCGCACTGGCCAATGCGCTCGAAGCCGCGATGAGCGCAAACTTGGTGGCGCTGGATGCCGGGGCCGACGACATGCGCGGACGGGCCGGGCGCAACATCGTGCCGATGGCGCAGATCGCGGCGCGCTTCCTCAAGGATGAGCACGGCCCGATCGCCGCCGTGATGGAGACCACCGGCTGGGACACGCACGCCGGCCAGGGCGTCGAACAGGGCGCGCTCGCGCGCAACCTGACGCAACTCGACAACGGGCTCGACGCATTCAAGACGGAGATGGGCGCCGAGTGGCGCAACACGATCGTGATCATCGCCACCGAATTCGGCCGCACCGCCGCGCCCAATGGCGGGGGCGGCACCGATCACGGCACGGGCGCAGCTGCGTTCCTCGCCGGCGGCGCCGTCAACGGCGGGCGCGTGCTTGCAGATTGGCCGGGCCTTTCCACGGGTGCGCTCTACGAGGGGCGGGATCTGCGGCCCACGACGGATCTGCGCGCGGTGATCAAAGGCGTGCTTGCAGATCACTTGCGGATTTCCACCGCAATGCTGGACCGTGACGCGTTCCCAGACAGCACCAGCGCGCGCGCCCTGCAGGATTTGGTGCGCACCTGACGGTGGACAGCGAGGGCCCGGCTTCTATGCTGCCGCGCTCATGCGGGTCCTTCTTCTTGCTGTAGCCACGCTCATCGCGACCGCTTCGCCCGCGGCCGCGGATCGGTTTTGGCTTTCGTACGACGGCGTGGGCCTCGGGCTTGTGCCGCTGGGCGGCATCGAAGTGGACGCCGATGTCGATGCAGAGCGCTATACCGTTACAGCGACGCTGCAATCGCGGGGTCTGCTCGATCTGTTCGAGCGCACACATCTGGTCGCCACATCGCAGGGCGTGATCGAAAGCGGCGATGTGCGTTGGCGCCAGTACGATCTCGATCACCGCTACAGCCGCAAGCGGCGCGTTATCAACATGACCGTCGGCGAAGGCGGCGCGATCAACGCGGAGATCACGCCGAACTATCGGCTCTGGGGAGATCCGGTCACGAGCGAGGCTCAGCGCCGCCGTTCACGCGACCCATTATCGACGATGGTGGCGATGGCGGTGGATGTGGGGCAATCGCGCCGTTGTTCGGGCGTCTATCCCACGTTCGACGGACGCTTCCACTAGCTGATGGAGCTTTCCGGCGGCGAGATCGATCAGTTCGATGACGCGGGCTATGATGGCGAAGTTCTCAAG
>JAEWNX010000265.1 GCA_023461135.1 Pseudomonadota bacterium | reverse complement strand
GCTCCGGCGTCACTGACAGCGACAGCGGCGCGAACGCCGATCCGGCGGGACGCGGGCGCGGCGGCGGCGGCGGCGGCGGCTGCGGCTGTTCGGATTCGGATGGCGGACAAAATGCCGACCCAGGCGGCCGTGGCCGCAGATGCGGCGGCGGCGCCACCGGCTATACCGACAGCGACGGCGGCTCGATGGCCGATCCGGGCGGCAACGGACGCGGCCCGCGTCGCTCATCGCGCACGGGCATCAGCGACGCCGACTCCGGCTCGAACGCCGACGCAGGCGGCTACGGCCGCGGCAGCGATCGCTAAGTCAGTTTCATGTCTGAGCCTTGGCTCGACGACCCGCTCGGCTATCTGATCGGCGCCGAGCGGGTCCCGGATTTTTTCGCGCGCATCTATGAGAACGAAGCGCTGGTGGTTCACCACACGCAGCCGGCGCGCTTCGAAGGCCTGATTTCCATCGACGCGGTGGACCGGCTGGTCACGAACATCGATCTGCGCGAAGGGCAACTCGATCTGGCCGACGCTTCGCGGCGCCTGATGCGCTCGGATTATCTCGACCCGTCAGGTTATGTCGATCGCGGCGCGGTGGCGGATCATCACCGCGGCGGCGCGACCATCATTCTGCAGCAGGCGCACCAGTTGGAGCCATCGCTCGGGCGCTTCTGCCGCGCGCTCGAACACATCTTCTCCGCGCACGTGCAAACCAATCTCTATCTGACGCCGCCGAACGCGCAGGGCTTCAAGACGCACTACGACAATCATTGCGTGCTGGTGCTGCAGATCGCCGGCGAAAAGGCGTGGCGCCTTTATGAGAAGCCGGTCGATACGCCGTTCCGCGGCGAAGAGTTCGAACTGGGCAAATACGAACCCGGCGAACTAAAGCAGGAGTTCGTGCTGAAGGCCGGCGATTGCGCCTACGTGCCGCGCGGGCTGATGCACGATGCGATGACGTCCGGCAGCGAAGCTTCGCTGCATGTCACGGTCGGGCTGATCACGCGCACCTGGGCCGATCTAATGCTGGAGGCCGTGTCCGAAGTCGCGCTGCGCACGCCGGCGCTGCGCAGGAGCTTGCCCGCGGGCTATGCGCGCAGCGATCTCGACCGGGATGCAGCGCGCGCGAAGTTGCGAGAGCTCACCGAGATCGTCGCGCGCGAGGCACAACTCGATCCGGCGCTCGACCTGCTGGCGGACACGTTCATCCGCTCTCGCGTGGCGGACAACCGCTTCGCGGTGCGCGATGCGTCCGCGCCGGTTGCGAGCACCGACCGATTCCATGCGCAGCCGCACACGCCGCATCGCATTGCGGAAGATGCCGGCAAGCTTGTGCTGATTGCACCCGGCGGCGATCTGGATTTCCCGGCAGACCGCCGCGCGGCGCTGGAGCGCGCGTTGAGCGGCCCGGCCTTCACGCCAGCCGATCTCAACTGCGAAAACGCCGAGGCGCTGGCCGCGCGCCTGCTCTCCTATGGCCTGATCGTCCACGCGTGAGCCGCCGCGGCTGGGCGGCGCTTCGTCTCATCCGGGTTGAGGCGCTGTATCCATTGCGCCGATAAACGGACCAACTCTACCTGGGTTTTTGGGGATAGCCATGTTCACACGCCGCGCCGTTACCGCATCTTCGCTCGCCCTGCTCGCCGGCTGCGCCACTGGCAACGGCGCGTCCTCCAGCAACGCAGCGCCGCGGGGACGGCCGGCGATCGGCGCGTTCGGTATCGACATGGCGGCTATCGATCCGAGCGTGAAGCCGGGCGACGATTTCTATCAGTACGTGAACGGGACCTGGCTCAACACCAACACGATCCCCGATGACCGGACCACCTGGGGCACCAACGACATTCTGGTGGTGAAAGCCGAACACGACGTGCGCGCGATCATCGAGGAAGCCGCCGCCGAGGGCGGCGCGCCCGGCTCGAATGCGCAAAAGATCGCGGACTACTACAACGCCTATCTCGATCAGGACGCCATCGATGCGCGCGGGCTTGAACCGATCCAGCCGGCGCTGACGCAAATCGCAGCGTTGCGCACGCACGAGGATGTCGTGCGCTTCGTCGGCCAACCCGGCGCCGGCACGCCCTTCCCCATCGCGATCTATATCGGTTTGGACGAAGGCAATCCGGATCGCTACCTGACGCAGATCACGCACGCCGGCCTCGGCCTGCCCGAGCGCGAATACTATCGCCGCGACGATCGCCAGTTTCCCGAATTGCGCCAGGGTTACGAAGCGGCATGCGCCAACATGCTGACGCTGATCGGCGAGAGCGGCGCCGCGAACAAAGCGCGCGCTATCATGGCGGTCGAGCGCCAAATCGCCGACCTGCATTGGCCGGTCGCCGACCGGCGCGAACGCGAGCGCACCTACAATTTGATGACGCGCGAGCAAGTCTATGCGCTGGCGCCGGCCTATCCGTGGGACGCGCACTTCGAAGCGCGCGGGCTTAGCGCGGCGAATGAATTCGTCGTCGCCGAGCTGAGCGCGATCGGGCCGCTGTGCCGGCTGGTAGTTTCCACGCCGGTGTCGACATGGAAAAGCTACCTCGCGTGGCATCACGTGCGTACACGCGCGGCGGTGCTGCCGCGCACGATCGACGATGCGAACTTCGATTTCTTCGGCCGCCAGCTCAATGGCGCGCAGCGCCAGCGCGACCGCTGGCAGCGCGCAATCCAGGCCACGAACGGCGCGTTGGGCGAAGCGGTCGGAGAACTCTATGTCGCACGCCACTTCCCGCCGGAGACGAAGGCTCAGGCGTTGGAGCTGGTGGAAAACATGCGCCGGGCCTATGGCGAGCGCATCGATCAGAGCCCGTGGATGAGCGCGGAAACCAAGGTGCTCGCGCGCGAGAAGCTCGCGACGTTCCGGCCGAAGATCGGCTATCCGGACCGCTGGAAGGATTATTCAGGCTTCGAGGTGCGTGCCGGCGATGCGTTCGGCAACCAGCAGCGCTTTGCGATGTGGGACTGGAACAACGATCTGGCGCGTCTTGGCCGGCCGAGCGACCGCGAAGAATGGTTTATGGTCCCGCACGCGGTGAACGCGTATTACAATCCGCCGTTCAACGAGATCGTCTTCCCGGCCGGCTATCTACAGCCGCCGCTGTTCGATCCGAATGCGGACCCCGCCGTGAACTACGGCGCGATCGGCGGCGTCATCGGTCACGAGATGGGTCATGGCTTCGACGACCAGGGCGCCAAGTCCGACGCGCGCGGCGTGCTGCGCGATTGGTGGCTGCCGGAAGATGTGACGCGTTTCCGCGCGGTGACGGATCGCTTGGCGGATCAATACAGCCAGTTCGAGCCGCTGCCGGGCTTGAATTTGAACGGACGCCTTGGGCTTGGCGAGAACATCGGCGATTGCGGCGGCCTGCAAGTGGCGCTGCACGCGTATCGCATTTCGCTGAACGGCGCCGAGCCGCCGGAGCTGGAAGGCACGACCGGATTGCAGCGCTTCTTCATGGGCCGCGCGCAGCACAGGAAGCAACTGCAGCGAGAGCAATCGCTGCGCAACCAGGTGATGACGGGCCCGCACTCGCCCGCGCGCTATCGGATCAACGGACCGTCGCGGAACATGGACGCGTGGTACGAAGCGTTCAACGTGCAGCCGGGCGACGCGCTTTATCTGCCGCCGGAAGAACGCGTGACGATCTGGTAGCTCTAAACGCCGGCGCGGCGGCGAAAGCCGCCGTGCGCGGCGTGGCAGAGCGCGACGCCCAGCGCATCGGCGGCGTCGGCGCTCACCTCGCCTGCGGTGGGCAGGAGGCGGCGCACCATGAAGGCGATTTGCGTTTTGTCGGCATGGCCGGCGCCGACCACGGCTTTCTTCACGGTCGCGGGCGCGTATTCAGCGACGGCGATGCCGGAGCGTGCAGCCGCGGCGAGCGCGACGCCGCGCGCCTGGCCGAGCGCGAGCGCGGCGCGGGCGTTGGAATTGACGAACGTCTCCTCCACCGCCGCTTCGTGCGGCTGGTGATCCCCCATCACCTTGCAAAGGCCTTCGAAAACATCGTGCAGACGAGAGGCCAGTTGTTGCGTTGACTTCGGCTTGATCACGCCGTGTGCAACGTAAATGAGGCGCGAGCCTTCGCTGGCGATCACTCCCCAGCCGCAACGATTGAGGCCGGGATCGATGCCGAGGATGAGGACGGCGCTCATGCCTGTGTTCTTTCGCGCGCATCAAGCGCGAGTCGCGCGGCGACGGCGACGTAAATCGTCCAGAACAGATTGTTTGCCTGCAGCGCGTGGCTTTCGGAGAGCGTGTAGAGCGCAAATGCGGCGAGGAATGCAGGCGCCCAAAGGCCTGCGCGCGCGTTGAACAGCGCGCCTGCCCCGCGCTTCAGCGTGGCGATCAGTTGCAGCGCAAACAGAACGACGCCGGCGCGGCCAAGGCCGAGCGCCAGCTCAAGCCAGCTCGAATGCGCGGACGAGACTTGCCAGGCCACGGCTTGCCGCACCCAATAAGCCGGCCCGTTCTCGGGCAGCCAGAAGGCGTAATAGCCGTAGCCGAGCCATGGCTGCGCTTCGACGAAGCGCGCGGACGCGTCCCAGATGTCCGTGCGCCCGGTGAGCGTGAGGTCGCGGCCAAGCGCAGCGACGATGAGTTCCGGCGCCATCAGCACAGTTGCTGCGCCGAGGATGATCGTGACCAGAACGCCGGCGGTGAGCATGATAGCCGGCACGAGGCCGCGGCGCACGATCACGCCGGCGGCGATGACGGCAAGACCAAGCAGCGACGCCAGCAGCGCCGTCTTCGATGTTGACAGCAGCACCAGCGCGAACGCGCCGAGCGTTGTGGCGATCCATAGCTTGCGCCGCGACGGTTGGACGATCGCCGCGCTCGCGCACACGGCGACGCCGAGCGCCATGATGCCGCCAAGCGTGTTCTTGTGCGTCCACAGGCCGGACCAGGCCCCGGGATGCTCGAACGTCATGCGGCCGATGCCGGGCGCGATGAGGCCGAGCGCCAAGGAGCCGGCGATCAGCACGATGAAAGCCGTGGCGATGACGACGACGAGTTCTTTCCATTCGTGGCGCCAGGCGAGATAGAGCCCAAAGCCCATCGTCAGCGCGAGCCACACCGAGCGGCGCAGCGTGGCGCCGCTGTCGATCGACCAAAGCGTCGAAAGGAAAGCCAGCGAAAGCAGCGACGTCAGCAGCGGGGTTGCGCGCAGTGCGGCGAAGGCTTGCGCGCGTTCGCGCCACACCGCCCAAGCGAGGAACGCATAGACCGGCAGGAAAAACACGCGCGCATAGCCGGGCGGCTCGGCGAGGCCCTGGCTTTGCGCGACGGCGGCGAAGAACGGCTCGGAAAATAGCGCGAGGCACAACGCGGCCGCGAGCGGCTCCCAGCGCGCGAGCGCGGGCGCCGCGGCGGCGGTGGGCGCGTGGGCCAGGGTCATGGGCTAGCCCTGCGCCCAATCCCTTGCCAAAGCGCTAATCGCCCCGCAGCATGGGTGGAAATTGGGGGACTTCCACGTGCTTCACCGCTTCTGCGCCGCTCTTATCGGCGTCTGCGCCGCTCTCGCCTTTTCTGTCGCCGCCGCGCAGTCGCCGAGCGAGGCCGAACGCGCGCAAGCGCTCGACATCTACCGCCGCATCGTCGCGTTCGACACCTCGACCGAAGGCGGACAGAACCCGGCGATGGCGGCGTACTTGGCCGAGCGCTTCCGTGCGGGCGGCTTTGCAGCCGATGACGTGCATGTGCTCCCGCTCGAGAACACGGCGGGCCTGCTCGTGCGCTATCGCGGCGATGGAAGCGGCGGACGGCCGATCCTGTTGCTCGCGCATATGGACGTGGTGCCGGCGCGGCGCGCCGATTGGCAGCGCGATCCGTTCACGCTGGTGGAGGAAAACGGGTTCTTCTTCGGCCGCGGCTCGGCCGACAACAAAACGGGCGTCGCGCATCTGACGTCGCTGTTCCTCTCACTACGCGCCGAGGGTTTCACACCGACGCGCGACCTGATCATCTGGTTCTCGGGCGACGAAGAAACGACTGGCGCGACGACGACGGCGTTGCTTGCGCAGCATCGCGCGCTGCTCGGCGATGCGGAGTTTGCGTTGAACTCGGACGCCGGCGGCGGACAGCTCAGCGAAACCGGCGCGCCGATCGCCTACGCCGTGCAGACGGCGGAGAAGACCTACGCAAGCTTCACCTTCACCGCGCGCAATTCGGGGGGCCACTCCTCCGTGCCGCGCGACGACAACGCGATCTACGATCTCGCGCAGGCGCTGGCCGCGTTGCGGGCGTTCCAATTCCCGGTGATGTGGAACGACACGACACTCGGCGCCTTCCGCAATGGCGCGACCGCGATCGGCGGACCTGAAGGCGAAGCGATGCGGCGCTTTGCGGCCAACCCGGGCGACCGGCGCGCGGCGCGCACCCTTTCGGCCAACCCCCACACGTCGACGCTGCTGCGCACGACGTGCGTCGCCACGATGCTGGCAGGCGGGCACGCGGAGAACGCGCTGCCGCAATCGGCGTCGGCGACAGTGAACTGCCGCATCTTCCCAGGCGTCGCAGTCTCGGACGTGCAGCGCGAGCTGCAGGCGCTGGCGGGCTCCGGCGTGGAGGTCGCGCCGCTTGGGCCTTCGAGCGCGAGCGACGCCTCGCCGCTGCGCGCCGACGTGATGCAGGCCGTGACGCGCGCCGTGCACGCGAGCTACCCGGGCGTGGTGGTCACGCCGTACATGTCGGCCGGCGCGACCGACGGGCTCTATTTCCGCGCCGCCGAAATCCCAACCTATGGCGTCGGCGCGATCTTCATGCGCGAGGTTGACGATTTCTCACACGGCCTCAACGAGCGCGTGCCCGTGGCGAGCTTCTATACAGGGCTCTCGCATTGGCGTGCGTTGATCAACGAGCTGGCGGGGCGGCAATAGCCGCGCACCCTGCTATCGTTCCGCCGTCGAGCGTTGGATGAAGATGTACGCGCCAACGCCGTAATAGGCGGCGGCGAATGGGACGGCGACCAAATTCAAGACGATGAGATAGCCGTAGCCCCAAACATTCATCTGCACGACGCCCGCCGAATCGAGCATGCCCAGCATCGAGGCGGCCACGCCGATCAATATGACGCCGACGAAGTAGCCGACGGCAAGCAATGCGTACGCGGCGGCGACCGACAGCGTGGCCTTTCCGCCAAGCTTCCAGCCCTCGACGATTGCGAAACGGCGCCGCGCGATCGTAGCCGCGGCAATTGGCGTGACGCGCGCCAAGAAGGAGCAGTACGCGTAGAGGGCCAGCACGCCGACCACAAATCCGGCGGACAAGGCTGCAACCTCGCCGAACGGCACAGCCGCGAGATATGCCGCGGTGACTGCTCCGCCGCACAGCGCGAGCACGATCGCGCCTACCAAGAACGTTGCGACGTTGACCACGCCCAGCCGCACTTCGTCGGCGCCCAGGTTGAGGCCTAGCACGCCGCTCACCCCCTCGCCCCGGATCAAGGCGCGCAGCATGGCCGATTGCGTGAGCCAAGCGACGACCACGGCCCCGATGTATGGCGCGGCGAGTTCGCGGTAGAGGGCGAAGGGATCGGTGAGGGAGCTGTCCGGTTGACGCGCCATATAGCGCTGCATCTCATGCATATTCCAAATGTTGATCGCCAACAGGATTGCGTAGAGCGACAACATCAGGAATGGGCGCGCTTGCAACATCGAGAGGCCGTAGAAGGCGGCGGGGATCGCCTTGATGCGTTCGTCGCGAACGACAACATGGCCCTTGGCGTCCCGTTCCGGGCGTGCGAGCCCGCCGCTTACGGGCTCTTGGACTGCGTCGCTCGGCGCGGACGTCTTCGGCTGCTGCGGATGCGCATGCGCCGCGCGCAGCGTGGCGACAAGTTCGCCGACGCGCTTGGCCTGCGACCTCGGCTGACCATCCAGCCAGCGTTCGATTGCAGCGGCGAGCGCTTCGCAACCGCCTTGATCGAGTTTGGCGCCGGCCGTGGCCGCCTCCGCCGGCGTCATGGCGACGCCAGTTACGACGCCCTGAGCGCGTAGGGGCGCGAGTTTTTCGTCAAGCTCCCACAAACCGCGCCGCTCGAGTCTTTCTTCGAGCGCCAATAACAAGCGCCGCCAGCCATCATGATTGGACGGCGAGCCGTCACTCACCCAGTTGGTCAGATCCTCGACATGGTCCAAGTGGAAGGGCGGCTCCAACTCGGTCGGTTGGAGAAAGATCGGCACGAGCCGGCCGCGGTTGCGTGCGTACTGCGCCTCCCAGCGCACCCAGCCTTCGTCTTTTTCGTCGAAGCAAGCCGGCGTCCAACACGCGATGGAAACCGACGATGCGCCCAGTTCGCGCTTGATTTCGGTGCGGTACTGCTCGCCGGCGGTGAGCCCTGCATCGTACCAAACGCTGACGCCGAGCGCCTGCAAACGCTCGGCGATGTGCGCGACTTCGCGCCGATGGTCTCGTTTGTAGGAAACAAAGACTTCCGCCATGGCAGCTCCCAGCTACCGACGGGATAGCGCGCGCACGCGGACATCGATGGAGTACGAGTGCGGCCCGACCCCCTCCCCGACCCTCACGGTATCGGATTAAACGTGAGAGTCCAGCTAGCGGCGCTGGGCTAGGCGGTCGCCGCTTCCGCGGCGCCGTGGCAGTACTTGAACTTCTTGCCTGAGCCGCACGGGCACGGCGCATTGCGGCTGACCTTGCCCCAGGTGCGCGGATTGTGGCGGTCGAAACCGTCAGGGGCGAGCGGAGGCGGCGCTTCGCCCTTCTCCATCTCGTTCTCGCCCGTATCCGGGTTCTGGTGGATTTCGTAGGTGCGCGCCGGAGCTTGCGGACGCGGCAATTGCTCGTCGGCCTGGCCGATCTGCAGCTTGAGCAGCATGCGCGTGATGGTCGTGCGCAGGTCGAGCAGCATACGCTCGAACAGCGTGAAGGCTTCGGTCTTGAACTCGTTCAGCGGATCGCGCTGCGCATAGCCGCGCAAGTGGATGACGGAGCGCAGGTGGTCGAGCAGCGAGAGATGCTCGCGCCAGCGCATATCGACGACGGAGAGCAGCACTTGCTTTTCAACCGCGCGCAGCCGCTCGGGACCGAGCATCGCAGCTTTCTGGGCGTAAGAGTGATCGACGTCGCGCGTCAGGCGTTCGATGATTTCCTGCTGGGCGATGCCCTCTTCGCCCGCCCACTGATCGACCGGCGGGCGGAAGCCGAAAATCTCGTCCGCTTCGTCCATCAGTTCCGGCGTGTTCCACTGCTCGGGATAGGCCTTCTCCGGCATGTGGCGCCAAACAAGCTTCTCGACCACATCATGGCGCATGTCGCGGATGATCGAGGCGACGTCGGCGGTGCGCATGAACTCGATGCGCTGCTCGAAGATGGCTTTGCGCTGGTCGTTGATGACGTCGTCGTACTTCAGCAGGTTCTTGCGGATCTCGAAGTTGCGCTGCTCGACGCGGCGCTGCGAGGTTTCGAGCGCCTTGTTCATCCACGGGTGGACGATCGCTTCGCCCTCCTGGATGCCGAGCCCGCGCATTATCGCGTCGAGCCGGTCGGCGGCGAAGATGCGCAAGAGATCGTCTTCGAGGCAGATATAGAATTTCGACTTGCCCGGGTCGCCCTGGCGGCCGGTGCGGCCACGCAGTTGGTTGTCGATACGGCGGCTTTCGTGGCGTTCGGTGCCGAGCACGTAGAGGCCGCCGGCGTCGAGCGCCACGCGCTTCTTTTCTTCGATGTCCGCCTGAATCTGACGCTTCAGCGCCGCCATCTGATCGGGCGTCTCGTCGCCCTTGAGCGCCGCCTTCACGCGCATGTCGATGTTACCGCCGAGCTGAATGTCGGTGCCGCGGCCGGCCATGTTGGTCGCGATCGTCACCGCGCCCGGCACGCCGGCTTGCGCGACGATCTGCGCTTCCTGTTCGTGATAACGCGCGTTCAGCACTTGGTGCGGGATGCCGCGCTGCTTGAGCATGCCCGAGAGGTATTCGGACTTTTCGATCGATACGGTGCCGACCAGCACCGGCTGGGCGCGGCGGTGCGTATCTTCGATGTCGGCGATGATGGCTTTGAATTTCTCTTTCGCCGTCCGGTAGACTTCATCGTCGATATCGACGCGGCGCACGGGACGGTTGGTCGGAATCTCCACTACGTCGAGTTTGTAGATGTCGCCAAACTCGGTGGCTTCCGTCGCCGCCGTGCCGGTCATGCCGGCGAGCTTGTCGTAGAGGCGGAAGTAGTTCTGGAAGGTGATCGAAGCGAGCGTCTGGTTTTCCGGCTGGATGTTGACGCCTTCCTTGGCCTCGATGGCCTGGTGCAGGCCCTCCGACAAGCGGCGGCCATGCATCATGCGGCCAGTGAACTCGTCGATCAGGACGATCTCGTTCTCTTTGACGATGTAGTCCTTGTCGCGGTGGAACAGCTTGTGGGCGCGCAGCGCCTGGTTGGCGTGGTGCACCATCGAGATATTCGCAGGCTCGTAGAGGGAGCCTTGCAGCAGACCGCGCTCGACCAGCATCTCCTCGATGCGCTCGGAGCCTGCTTCGGTGTAGGTGACGGAGCGCTGCTTTTCGTCGTGCTCGTAATGCTCCTCGCGCAGGAGCGGGATGAGCGTGTCCATCGACTTGTAGAACTCGCTGCGGTCCTCGGTCGGGCCGGAGATGATGAGCGGCGTGCGCGCTTCATCGATCAGGATCGAGTCCACTTCGTCGACAATGGCGAAGCGGTGCCCGCGCTGGACCATCTCGCCCAGCGAGTACTTCATGTTGTCGCGCAGGTAGTCGAAGCCGAATTCGTTGTTGGTGCCGTACGTGACGTCGGCGGCGTACGCCTGACGCCGTTCGTTGTCGTAGAGGCCGTGCACGATCACGCCGACAGACAGGCCGAGAAAGCGGTAGATCTGGCCCATCCATTCGCTGTCGCGCTTGGCCAGGTAATCGTTCACAGTGATGACATGGACGCCGCGGCTCTCGAGCGCGTTCAGGTAGGTGGGCAGTGTCGCGACGAGCGTCTTGCCTTCGCCCGTGCGCATTTCGGCGATCTTGCCCTGGTGCAGGAAGATGCCGCCCATCATCTGCACGTCGTAGTGGCGCTGGCCTAGCGTGCGCTTGGCTGCCTCGCGCACGGTGGCGAAAGCTTCCGGCAGGATTTCGTCGATCTTCGCGCCGCGGGCGAGCTTGTGACGATACTCGCTTGTTTTGTTGCGGAGCGCTTCGTCGCTCAACGCCTCGAAGGTCGGCTCCAGCGCATTAATCCGCGACACGAGCGGGCGCAGTTGCTTAACTTTGCGCTCGTTGACGGAGCCGAAAATCTGCTTGGCGAGGTTCAGCATGGGCGCGATCTTAAGGTTGGTGCGCCGTGATGTAAGGGGCGCTGGATAAAACGTCGAGAGCGTTGGAGTTCTTGGCTTTTTCGTGTCCCCGCCAACGCGCGCCGGGTGCGGAAACACTCTCGACTTGTGCGCGGGCGAGACTTAAGAGCGCCCCTGGGCGGTGTCAATGCGACCCAAGGAACGCGGTCTTGGGCGCAAATCATGCACGCTGCCCTGCCTAGAGAGCAGAACGCATGATCCCAAATAAGTTCCTGTCCGGCGTGGGTCTTGTCGGCGCGGGTCTCGCGATTGGCTTGATGCTGTCCGCGTGCGGCCTGGGGCGCGACTCCGGCGGAGACAGCAGCGGCGTGCGCGATCCGGTCGTGGCCGCAACGGTTAACGGACGGCCGATCTACATCGAGGACGTGCGCTCGCACGCCGTGGCCCGCGGGCTGCTGCAGGAAGGCGAGGACCTGGACGCCAATTCCGACGCGTTCTACTTCGCGCTCGAAGAGCTGATCCAATTCCGCCTGTTTGCGATGGAAGCTGAAGCGCGCGGACTCGACCGCGAACCGGACGTGCGCCGGCAGCTTGAGAATGCGCGCGAACGGGTGCTTGCGGCGGCGATCTACGAAGAGGTCGACCAGCACGCGACCGACCCTGCAGCGATCGAGCGGCTCTATCGGGAGAATGCCAGCCGGCTCGGCCAAGGCACGGAAATCCATCTCCGCCACATCCAGTTCAATTCACGAGAGGCTGCGGACGCGGCCAAAAGAAGGCTCGACCAAGGCGACCGGTTCGAAGCGCTCGCGTTTGAGCTCTCGACCGACCGGGAGAGCGCGCCCGATGGCGGCGACCTCGGCTTCAACGCGATGTCGGACGTGGCTGGCCCCATTCGCGCCGCGGTCGAGCGCGGCAATGTCGGTGAGCTGCTTGGCCCGATCCAGGTGGACGATACCTGGCACCTGGTGCGCATCGAGGACCGCCGCGAACGGGGCGTGCCAAGC
>JAEWNX010000264.1 GCA_023461135.1 Pseudomonadota bacterium | reverse complement strand
GATCCGAACCGTTCGACTGGGGACGTCGCCGTCTCGCTGACGACGGGCGCGCTTCGCTTCGTTTCCGGTCAGCAGGATCCGCGCAGCTACCAAGTTCGCACGCCCGTAGCCACAATCGGCGTGCGCGGCACAATCGTCGACTTCCTGTTCGTCAACGGGCGCATGTTCGGCATCCTGGACGAAGGGCGCGCGTTCTTCACGCTGACAAACGGTCAAACGGTAGAGCTCGGTCAGCCGGGACAGGCGGTCGAGTTCTTCGCCGACGGCACGGTGTCCCCGCCCTTCACCTGGCGCGGCCGCTACGAGGCCGCACAAGGCACGGCGACATTCCCACTGTTCGGAAATCCTTTTTACGAGACGCCGGGCTTCGAGGGGGCTGAAAACCCTGACGACGCAACAAATCGTACAGATGAGCTTGAGACGCGCGATCTGTTCGATCAATTGCCGAACGACTACTACACCGACTAGGCTGGCCACCGCCCCGCACGGGATGCGTTCATAGGGTGCTTCGATAGCGCGCCGCGACCGCCGCGGCTGGGAAATCGCTGAACACCCCATCGACACCCGTCGCGTAGAACGCGCGCAACTCGGCCTCGAGGTCGCCGTGCTGGCGCATGTAATCAGGTGCGTTCGCATCGCCGCGGCGGAGTTCGGCCGGCAAAAAGAAATTCTCCGCTCGGAAGGTCCAAGGATGCACTTTGAGACTTGCCGCGTGCGCGCGCTGAACGAGATCTGTCGCCGCTAGCGAACGACCGTCGGCGCTGCGTGGAATGATCAGGGATTTTTCGGCGCCGAGACCGTTCGCGTACTCCGCCACGCCGCGCAGGCCTTCGTCCGTCAGCATATCTGCGTATGTCAGATCGCGCCGGTCCCACGGTCCACCGGCGGCGGCGACAAGCTGCACGCACGTCCAGCGGATGGAGGACATTTGCGCCAGCATCCGCAGCGCGCCGATCTCGAAGCACTGCACGATGGTGCGGTTCGCCGCCTCCTGCCCACCCGCACGATGGATGGCCGCCACGATGGCGCCGACCGGATCGAGCCCCTGCTCGCGTAGGAATGTGGGATGCTTCAGTTCGGGATAGACGCCCACATCCGCTTCGAGCGCCAGCGCCATAACCTCGTCGAACGTCGGGATTTCCTCCTGGCCGTCGTACGCGGCGTTTTGCGGGCGCAGTTGCGGCAGACGCTCTTTCGCGCGCAGCGTCTTCAACTCGGCGAGCGTGAAATCCTCCACCCACCATCCGTCCGCCGTCACGCCGTCGACGGTCTTCGCCTTGCGCCGATCCGCGAACTCCGGATGCGCGGCGACATTTGTCGTGCCGGAAATCTCATTCTCGTGCCGGCAGATGAGAACGCCATCGCGCGTTAAGACGAGATCGGGCTCGATGAAGTCTGCGCCCTGTTGGATGGCCAACCGGTAGGAGGCGAGCGTGTGCTCCGGCCGTTCGCCGCTCGCGCCCCGGTGCGCGATTACGAGCGGGCGACGCCCTCGTGTCATCGGATCACGCAACTCCCCGCTCCGCCCGGGTGACGCACATCCAGCCAACGCCGCCGCGCCAAAAAGCACATCTCGCCGCCTCACACGCGCTCATCCTGCGGAGCGAGCTTGGTCATCACCAGTCCGGTGAACACCATAGCGGCTGCGTAAACCATCGCGAGCGCGCCATAAACACCGTCCATGCCGCCATCCAGGTTCGGGAATATCATCGCGAATTCATGCGTGAGCACCGCGTTCAGGAAAAGGCTGGGAAACGCAAGCGACACCGCCGCCTCGCCCTCATCGCCGCGCGCTGCGCCAAGCAGCCGAACGCCGACGAATGTCAACGAGACGCCGATCACAATGACGATCGCAAACAACGCAAACGGTGGGGCGACTCCCGGGAGAAAGAAGGACTGACCCAGAAACCGAAAAATCGCAGCATTCGCCAGCCAGAGCACAAAGCCGAGGCCCATCGCGCGCAAGATCATTCGAATCCCCTATTGTAGGTAAAATCCCAACCGCGCCACGCGGTCGTGAGCCATGCCCTTCACGTCTTCAATAGCTCGCGTGAGATGATCACGCGCATGATCTCGTTGGTGCCTTCGAGGATGCGGTGCACGCGCAAGTCGCGAACGATACGCTCGACTTCGTAATCGGCGAGGTAACCATAGCCGCCGTGTAGCTGCAGCGCCTGGTCGGCCACCTTGAACGCGGTGTCGGTGACGAAGCGCTTCGCCATGGCGCAGAACTTCGTCGCGTCCGGCGCTTTCGCATCGAGCTTCTTGGCCGCCTGGTGCAGCAGCGCGCGGGAGGCGGCGAGCTCGGTTTCCATGTCCGCCAGCACAAACTGCGTGTTCTGGAAGTCGGCGATGCGCTTGCCGAACTGCTTGCGCTCCTTCACGTAGGCAAGCGCGCGGTCGAGCGCGTCTTGGGCGCCGCCCAACGCGCACGCGGCGATGTTGAGCCTCCCGCCATCGAGGCCCTTCATCGCGTACTTGAAGCCCTCGCCTTCCGGACCGACACGGTTCTCGACCGGCACGCGGCAATTGTCGAACGCAACGATCGCCGTTGGCTGCGCGCGCCAGCCCATTTTCTCTTCCAGCTTGCCGAACGAGAGGCCTTGCGCGTCGCTGTCGACCAGAACCGTGGAGACGCCCTTCGGGCCTTCATCGCCCGTCCGGCACATCAACACATACAGATCCGAAAAGCCCGCACCGGAGATGAAGGCCTTCGAGCCGTTGATCACGTAGAAAGCGTTGCCGTCGGGCTTCGCGGTCGTGCGCAGCGCGGCGGCGTCCGAACCGGAGCCCGGCTCGGTCAAACAATACGAGGCGATCTTCTCCATCGTCGTCAGCGGCGGCAGCCAGCGCGCGCGCTGTTCGTC
>JAEWNX010000263.1 GCA_023461135.1 Pseudomonadota bacterium | reverse complement strand
CACCTTCTGAGAGCACGCCCCCGCTCTGCGCAACGCGCCTGCCCTTCTCACGGAGGGCAGGCGCTGCGCATTTCGGACGTGGGCTAGCGTGCGCGCGTGGTGCGCCGGCGCGGACCTGGATCGGGCTCGAACATCGGGTTTGCGTCGAACTGTCCGGCGAACGGCGGGTCCAGTAGATAATCCGGCAGCCGCGCGCTCATCGCCTTTTCGTTCGATACGGCGATGACCTGGCGATCCTTGGCCATGTTGCGGAGGATATCGGCGTCGATGTCGCCGATGAGATCGCTCGATTCCTTCGCCATCAGATGATTGGCGACGCCGAAGAGCTGGAATACGCCCGCATTGTTGAAGATCGTGCGCCAGTCCTTCGGATAGAGCCGCTGTAGCTGCGACAGATCCTGGAAGAACGGCCACACTTGCAGGCCGTAGCCGCGCAGCAGCGTCATGGATTGGCGCAGCGGCCCGAATTCGCCGAGTTGGGCGCATTCGTCCAGCAGGAAGAGCGTCGAGCGCTTCGGACGGCGCTTGCGACCCATGACCGTCAGCATCAGCGCGCCCACCCACAGACGCAGCAGCGCGCCGTGGCTCTCGAGTTTATCGGGCGGGATAACGATGTAGATCGTCATCGGATCGCCCTTGCGGACGCTGTCGAGGCTGATCGTCGACTTCGAGAGCGAGCGCAGCGCCGAATCCGAGTTCACGACCTTCAGATAGCTCTGCGCCGTGGAGAGGATGCCCGAACGGGTTTGCTCGGTGATCGGCAGAAAGCTCGAAATGTTCTGTTTCGAGAGCCGGTTCAGATCGTCGTGGTTCTCGATCAGCGCGGCGAGGTTATAAACCGCGTCGTCGCTCATCAGGATTTCGCGCACCTTGCCGAAGTGACGCTCGGCCTTGGGCGAGGTTTCGGCGACGGCGGCGATCACGCCGGCCATCAGCGAGCGGCCCCAATTGTCCCAGAAGGGCTCCTTGTGGAAACCGACGTCGCCAGCGAGCAGCGAGGCGAGCATTTCCGCGTCGGCATCCAGCAGCGCGCCGGGGCGGTCGAACAAGTCGAACGGGTTGAGGCTGTCCGTGCGTTTGGAGACCGCGCCGAACGGATCGAGGAGGCGCACTTCCTGGCCCATCTCTTTGCGGCGGCGCGCCGTGACGTGCCAGGTCTCGCCCTTGGGATCGATCACGATCACCGAGCCCTCGAACCGGAGCAGGTTCGGGATAATGACGCCGCGCCCCTTGCCGGCGCCCGTCGGCGCGATGGTCACGAGGTGGCGGTCCTCGCCGTAGAGGATGGGGATTTCACCTGCGATCGCCTGTTCGGCGGCGCGTGGTTCGCCGAAGCCGATTGGGAGCTTGGCGTGATCGTCCGATTTCCACCCCAGGAGCAGATCCATGACCTCCGGACGGCCCTGCTCGGGGCCCGCGGCGGGCCTCCTGGTGGAGCGGGTCGTTCTCGGTCGGGCCATTAGTCTCTCCTTCGCGGCCGGCGGCGACCGTGAATCAGGTGTAAGCGGCGATCAGGGCCGGAGCCGCACGAGATTGCGGCGAGGGCGTCCAAATCGTGAACGGACGGCCGAGGCGGGCCGCCAGTGCCGATCCAGCACAGCCTGAAATAGGGTCGGGCGCAACGGCGCACAGCCGTGGCCCGACCTTATTTATTTACAGCTCACTCAGCCGGTACGGGCTTGCTGCCTGCCGGGCGCGAACCCACGTCGTGCACCCCCTTATGGGCGAGCTTACGGAGCCAGAACGAGGCTATCCCCAGCAGGAGCCCTAGCCCGATGGCGCCGAGGCCGATCTGGGTGAAAACCTGCACGTAGGTCGCCAAAGCCGCTGCCGGATCAAGCACTTGGCCCCCAACCGTCTCACTGGCGGTGAGCTTGGCGATCTGCGCGCCAAGGGCCTGCGCCCCCGAACTGGAAAGGAACCAGGTGGCCATCACCGTCGAAACGATGGCTGCCGGGGCAAGCTTGGTCATGGCCGAAAGGCCGACCGGCGAGAGGCAAAGCTCCCCTGTGGTGTGCAGCAAGTAGAGCAGCACCAGGAAGATCAGCGGCACGCGGTAATTCTCATCCGCGAACTGAGCGCCCCAAACCAGCACCAGGAAACCTGCGCCGACCTGGATAAGGGCCAGCGCAAACTTCATGGCGTCGTTCGGATCGGCTTTGCGCTTCTCCAGGAACGCCCAGACCGCCGCGAAGATGGGCGCGAAGATCAGGATGAAGCCGGCGTTGAAGCTCTGTGTCTGGCCGGCGTTCACGGACCAGAAGCCGTCGTTCGGCAATTGCGTGTTGCGCTCGGCGAACTGGTTGAGCGCAGTGCCCGCCAGCTCGAACAGCGTCCAGAACACAGTGGCCGATGCGATCAGTATGAGCGCCAGGATGATGCGCTGCGCCTCGATCGCGGTGCAGCGCCGGATCATGTAGACGATGAAATAGGCGATCACGAGCACCGCGGCGCCGAGCAGCGACCAGTTCACCACCGGTTCGCGCTGCACCAGCCACCACGCCAACCCAACTCCGGCGATGCCGAGCAGATAAATGATGTGCTCGCGGCTGATCGGACCAATGAGGCCCTTGCGCAGCTTCTCCGGTTCAGGCGGCGCGCCGACGTTATCGGGCAGTTGCGGCGCACCCGGCAGGAAGAACAGCAAGCGCCGCCGCGTGAACACGAGCAGGCCGAACAGCATGCCGATGCCGGCCAGGCCGAATCCCGCCCACCAGCCGTAGGTCGCGCCAAGGCCCGCGCAGAGGATCGAGGCCCAGAAGGCGCCGAGATTGATGCCGAAATAGTAGAGCGTGAAGCCCGAATCCCGGCGTGGATCGTCCTGCGTGTAGAGTTGGCCGACGATGGAGGAAATGTTCGCCTTCAAGAAGCCGACGCCCATGATGATGAGCGCGAGGGCGAGATAGAAGATGTCGACATAGGTCATGCCCGTGCCCATGAACGACTGCGCGGCGTTCGTAACGCCGAGTTGGTACGAGCCCGCCGGCAGGACGCTCGGCAGCACTGAGCCAGGCGGCAGGCCTTCGATGGCGATGCCGCCGCCATCGGCCGCGCCATATTCGTAGCGCTGGTTTTCGATCACGAGCCAGGTCTGGCGCTCGTCCTGACGGCCTTCGGCCTCGAACTCATAGGTCTGGCCTTGATAGGTCAGCGTTTGCGTCGCCGGCGCCTGCTCCACGGCCATCATGAAGTGGCCCGCCACGAGCAGGAGCGCGCCGAATGCGATGGCTTTGCGGTTGCCGAGATACTTATCGGCCAGGAAGCCGCCGATCAGCGGCATCAAGTAAACAAGCGACGTGTAAGCGCCGTACTGACCCTGCGCCCGCTCATCGTTGAACAGGAAATGCTGGGTCATGTAGAAAATGAGGATGCCTCGCATACCGTAGTACGAGAAGCGCTCCCACATCTCGGCGAAGAACAGAATGTGCAGGCCGCGCGGGTGCTGGCGAAGCTGCCAGAACACCGGAATGATGGTGATCGCGGTGATGACGAGCCCGCCCGCGACGACGATATCCCACATGAATTCTCTCCCAGCGCGTGCGCGCTTGTTCGTCAGGCGCTGGCGCGCGCCCCTCCCTCGGGCGCACACAAGCAGAGCGATGGATCGGGTTCAAGCGCGCGTAGACGTGCGCAGGTCCGGGGTCAGCACCCACCAGAAGGTCTGGGCGGGGTTGGAATCGAGCCAGAAGCCAAGCCGCCGCAGCGTACGCACCGAGGCCACGTTCCGGCTGTCGCAACCGGCGAGCACGCTCTCAGCGCCGCCGTCCTCGAACAGCCAGTCGACCACTGCGCCTGTGGCTTCGACGGCATAGCCTTGCCGCCGGCGGCTCCGGGCGATCGAGTAGCCGATCTCGAACTCGCGCGCGGCGCGAAGCGAGGGCTCAAAGCGCACGTCGCCGATGACCACGCCTTCGCCGCGGTGAATGGCCACCGCGCGGGTGGGCGCCGCCTTGGCCCAAGCCTCCGGAATGGAACGCGCCAGCAACTGCAGGCTGGACGCGCACCACTCGGCTGGCGCGTCCGCGCCGAGCACGTCCGCGAAGGCCGCCTGTCCGGCGCGCGCGGCCTGCGCCAGCGCCGGCGTCACCGGCTCGATACGGAGCCGCGGCGTGTACAGGGGATGGTCGAGCGTATTTCCCATTGCGCGAAGCATTGCGCGACGTCCGCCGCCGCGCAATCCGGCGCCCGCAGGAGGTGACTTGTCTCCCTCGGCTGTTGCGCCCGCTCACGGCGCTTGGCAGCTAGTCGTCATGGCTAATCCGCGCCTGATGATGGATGCGACGCTGAAGACTGGCGCCGAGATCACGCTCGACGAGGCGCAAGCCCGCCACGTCGGGACGGTGCTGCGGCTCGATGCGGGCGATGCGCTTCGCGTGTTCAACGCCGCGGAGGGCGAATGGCGCGCACGCGTCACGGCGAAGACGAAGCGCAGCATGAACGTGCAGGTGGAGGATTTCCTGCGCCCACCGCGTGCGACGCGCGATCTTGATCTGCTGTTCGCGCCTGTGAAGCGGCACGCAACAGATCTAATCGTGGAGAAAGCCACTGAACTAGGCGTGCGCCGCATGCGCCCCGTGCTCACGCAGCGCACGATCGCGGAGACCGTGCGGCTGGATCGTCTGCACGTGATTGCGCGCGATGCGGCTGAGCAGACCGAACGCTTCGATGCGCCGGAGATTCTCGAACCGCTGACGCTCGCAAGAGCGTTGGACGGATGGGACGCCGCGCGCCCGCTGATCTTCGCGGATGAAGCAGGCGATGCAGAGGGCGAACCATGGGGCGGACAGCACGGACGGGCGCGGCCGATCCTGGAGGCGCTGCCCATGGGCCCCGCCGGCGGTCCCAGCAAGCTCGCCCTCCTCATCGGCCCCGAGGGCGGCTTCGCCGCAGAAGAACGCCGCATGCTGCACGGGTTGCCCTACGTCATTGCCGTGTCGCTCGGCCCGCGCATCTTGCGCGCCGAGACAGCCGTGATCGCCGCGTTGAGCGTTATCCAATCGGTTTGGGGCGACTGGCGCGAGCCGTAACAGCTTGCGCGTCCGCGCCGTAGTCTCCACATCCGCCGCACGCAAAAGCGCCGGGAGGGATGGTTTGGCCAAAGCGAAAGAAGAGGCCCCGGTGCTGACGGGCTTCAGGGATCTTGTCGCCCATTTGGAGAGCGGCTCGAAGCCCGATCGATCCACTTGGCGGATCGGCACCGAGCACGAGAAGTTCGCCTTCTATCCGGACACGCTCGAACCCGTGCCTTACGAGGGCGAACGCGGCATCGGCGCGCTGCTCGACAACCTGGCGGACAAGTACAAATGGAAGCGCGTCAAGGAAGGCGCAAAAACGATCGCGCTGGCGGAAGACAACAGCTCCTCGATCACACTTGAGCCCGGCGGCCAGTTCGAACTCTCCGGCGCCCCCCTTGAACATCTGCACCAGACCTGCGCGGAGACGGGCCAGCACCTGTCCCAACTTCGCGATGTCGCCGGCCAGATGGGCATCTCATTTCTCGGCCTGGGCTTTTCGCCGCTCTGGTCGCTCGACGAGACGCCGATCATGCCGAAGGGCCGCTACAAGATCATGCGCGACTACATGCAGAAGGTCGGGCGGCTCGGGCGGCAGATGATGTTCCGCTCGTGTACTGTGCAGACCAACCACGACTTCGGCTCCGAAGCCGACATGGTGAAGAAGTTTCGCGTCTCGCTCGCGCTGCAGCCGATCGCCACCGCGTTGTTCGCCAATTCGCCGTTCGCCGAAGGACGGCTCAACGGCTTTCTCTCCTATCGCGGCCACATCTGGACCGACACCGATCCCGACCGCACCGGCATGCTGCCGTTCGTGTTCGAACCCGGCATGGGGTTTGAGCGCTACGCCGAATACGCGCTCGATGTGCCGATGTACTTCGTCTATCGCGACGGCAAATACATCGACGCGTCAGGCCAAAGTTTTCGCGCGTTTATGGACGGCAAGTTGCCGGCGCTGCCGGGTGAGCGACCGACGAAGAAGGATTGGGAAGATCACCTCACCACGATTTTCCCGGAAGTGCGGCTGAAGACGTATCTCGAAATGCGCGGCGCAGATTCCGGTCCGTGGTCGCGCCTGTGCGCGCTGCCGGCGTTCTGGGCCGGCATTCTGCATGATGACGCGGCGCTCGAAGCGGCCTGGTCGCTGGTGAAGAGCTGGACGGCGGAAGACCGCGAAGCGCTGCGCCGCGCCGTGCCGGCGCTCGGCCTCAAGGCGCCCATCCGCGGCAGCAGCGCGCAGAACATCGCCCAAGCGGCGCTGGCGATCTCGCGTCAAGGCCTGCGCTCGCGCGCGCGCTCGGACAAGTCCGGGGAAGACGAGACGCACTTCCTCACCGAGCTGGACGACATCGCCGCCTCCGGCGTGACGCCGGCCGAGCGCCTGATCGAGCGCTACAAGACCGAATGGGGCGGCGACGTGCGCGCGGTGTTCAAGGCCTGCGCGTATTGACAGCGAATACCGCCCCGCCGACCATTTGACGGCGTCAGGGGGACGGCCATGTGGTCAGGTTGGGGCCTCGCGGTTCTGGGGCTTGGGTTTGCCGCGTTCATCGGCGGCGTCGCGGTGGGCGACGCCCTGATGCGCAACGCCGCAATGGCGTACGGCCCGGCGATGTCGGCCGGCTATTTGATCTGCGGGCTGCTCGCCACCGTGCTGATGGACGTCGTCGCCAAGTGGCGCGAAGGCAAAGCCACGCGCACGCTGATCGACGAAGCCACCGGCGAGCGTTTCGAATTCGGCGGCAATGCGGGAGACCTGCTGTTCGTGCCCGTGCGCTACTGGAGCTGGATCATGCTCGCGCTCACGGCGCTGTGGACGGTTACGCTGTTTGACGCGCAACCGCCCGCAGACTTCCCGCCCGCCTAGGCTGCCTCCTCGGCCAGCATCTCGCCCCGGCTCATCGCATTGAGTTTCGCATAGAGCCCGCGCGCCGTGATCAGCTCGGCGTGCTTGCCCTGCTCGACGATGCGGCCCTGGTTGAAGACGAGGATGCGGTCCGCCTCGCGCACGGTGGAGAGCCGATGCGCGATGACGATCGTCGTGCGTCCCGCTTTCAACTCAGCCATTGCCTCCTGCACCTCACGCTCCGTCTCCACGTCGAGCGACGAGGTCGCTTCGTCCAGGATCAGGATCGGCGCGTCCGCCAGGAAGGCGCGCGCCAGCGCCACCCGTTGACGTTCGCCCCCGGAGAGCTTGACGCCGCGTTCGCCCACTTCCGTGTCGTAGCCGAGCGGCAGCTTCTCGATGAAATCGTGCGCACGCGCGCGTTTGGCGCACGCGATCACATCCTCCATCGACGCGTCCGGGCGCGCGTAGGCGATGTTCTCGCGCAACGATCGGTGGAACAGCGCCGGATCCTGCGGCACGAGCGCTATGGAGCGGCGCAAGCTTGCTTGCGTCACCGAGCGCACGTCCTGCCCGTCGATCAGGATCGCGCCTGCATCCACGTCATAGAGACGCTGCACAAGTTTCACGAACGTCGACTTGCCCGAGCCTGTGGGCCCGACCAGCGCAACCGTCTCCCCGGGAGCGATCTCCAGGGAGAAGTCATCGTAGAGATTGCCTGCAGCGTTCTTGTAGCCGAACGACACCGCATCGAACACGATGTGCCCCGAGTTGGGCGCAAACGCGTTCGCTGCGGGTCGATCGAGCACCTCCGCCTTCTCAAGCGAGTAGGCGACGACGTCCTCGATGTCGGCGATGCCCTTCTGCATGTTCTGCACGTTCTCGCCGAGCGTGCGCAGATAGCCCGATACGAGCAGGAACGACGTGATTGCAAACACCGCGTCGCCGGCCGTTGCCTGGCCGCGGCTCCATTCCAGGAGCACCAGCCCCAGCAAACCCGCCTGCAACAGGAACAGCAGCATGTTCTGCAGCACCCACGAGTCGGTCGAACGCCGCCAAGTGCGGTTGGCTTCCTGACGCCAATGGCCGACGACCGCGTCAAAGTTCTTCTGCTCGCGCGCCTCGGCCCCGAACGCCTTCACGGTCGCGTTCGATGTGACCGCGTCCGCGAGCGCCGCGCCAATCGCAGTGTCCGCCTTGATGTAACGGCGCAACGCCTCGGCAACGTAGAAGCGGCCCATCAGATAGGTCGCCAGCAAAAACCCCGCGATGGCCAATCCGGTGAAGAGCCCGATCATCGGCCACTGGAGGAACGTCAGCACGGTAATGCCAAGCAACACCGCGCCCGCCGGCAGCATGTACCAAACCAACGTGTCGGAAATGGTGTCGTAGGCGTTCATGGCGCGGGAGACGCGGCGCACTGTCGATCCGGCGAAATTGTCGGCGTGCCAGTCGGCGGAGAAGCGCTGCACATCCCGGAAAGCCTCGGTGACGATCCGCTCCATGTTGTTGGACGCGAACGGAATCCAGAACCGCACGCCGATATTGCGCGAGAGGTAGAAAACGAACGCAACGAACGCCAGCACGCCGTAGCCATAAGCGGCAGCGGGGGCGCCTTGCTCCGGCGGTCCCTGCGCCTGGGCTTCGACAAGCCGCGCCGAGGCGTAGGGAAACGCCAGGTCGGCGGCGACCGCCGCGCCGAAAAACAGCCCGAACAGAGCAAGCTTGCCCGGCTGCTGCGCATAATGTTTCCACATGAACGCAGCCACTTGGCCCAAGCTCGCGCTGCGCCCAGAGCGTTCTGAATCGTCGTCGATATATGCGTCGCTCATGTGAGCACCAAAGAGATGGGAGCGCGGCCGCATGCGAGGCGGCGACAGCTCGATTGGAATGAGAACGAAGCGCGAGGCGTGAAACCAGTCGGCCCACTCTGCGGCTCGGCGAAGCGGATTTCCCTATCGCCCGCCCACCTTGTTTTAGGAAGGGCTTCGGGAATGCAAGATCGGAGCGGCGGGTCGCGCGCTCTCAGATCTATCGGCGTCCGTTCGCGGCGCCGGAGTTATTTAAGGCGGACGGCCATTCGCTACTCCAAGAAAGGACGGGTCAGATACGCTTTTCGTCGCCTTGCGTAAAGCAAAAGCGGCGCGCATCACCGCCATGTGACGGATTTGAAACCCGCCGATGCGCTGAAGCAACATTGGACCGACGCGCTGCCGCGCGCCTGGAAGCCGTTCGCGCAGCTCTCGCGGCTAGACCGCCCGATCGGCTGGCAATTGCTGCTGCTGCCGTGCTGGATGGGCGTCGCCGTTTCGCGCACGGGTTACGGGTTTTTCTGGGAAGACATGCGCTACGCTTTGGTCTTTCTCGCCGGCGCCATCGCCATGCGCGGCGCGGGCTGCACTTACAACGACATTCTGGATCGTGACATCGACGCGAAAGTCGAACGCACGCGTCTGCGCCCCCTCCCCTCCGGCGCCGTGTCCTTGAAGGCCGCATGGGCTTGGCTGATTGCGCAGTGCCTGATCGGCCTTGTTGTGCTGCTGACGCTGCCACGCCTCGCGCAAATCGTAGCGCTGATCGCGATCCCGCTCGTCGCCCTCTATCCGCTGATGAAGCGGATCACCTGGTGGCCGCAAGCGTGGCTGGGCATCGTGTTCTCGTGGGGCGCCCTCGTCGGCGGCGCGGCCGTTTCGCAACAGCAAGGCGTGCCGATGGAGGCGATCGCACTCTATGCAGGCTGCATCTGCTGGACCATCGGCTACGACACCATCTACGCGCTGCAGGACCGCGAGGACGACGCGCTGGTTGGCGTGCGCTCCACGGCGCGTCTCTTCGCCCACCGTTGGCGCACCTGGACGAGCGTTTTCTACG